>CALXUL010000348.1 GCA_944391635.1 uncultured Clostridia bacterium
AGCAAATAACAATCCCGGGAATATTGTTATTTTGTGTCCGGATCACCACAGGATCGTGCACAAGGCAAAAGCTGTTTTCAATTTTACGTTACATCAGTTCGAATACAACAACGCAAGGGTTGATCCCTTGATGTTTAATCTGCATATCTGATATTTTAAGGAAATTACAAAAGGCCAAAGCTGCCGGAGGGAGAAGAATGAATATTGACCAGTTAAAAGATTTGATTACAACGTATGATAAATGTACAACTCAACGCTCTTGGGTTATGAGCGGTGCAATTATTCATTATTCAAATGAGTATATTGATGTAGTAAGGTTGGACAGCTCTAACAAATGGACAGGCGATGATACGATGATCAAAATGTGGAGCATCATCATAAACCTTAAAAAAGATTTTACGTTGTTACCCAATTATTGGGAATTAAAGAAGATAATTACAATAGAACTTACACCGGTAACAAAAGGCAAAAATAAAGGTGCGTATGGAATAAGAATACGGAATATGCACAGAGATCCGGAAGAAATGATAGTGCGAGTAATTCTTGATTATATCTTTCAATGATAGGTGATTAAGGATATGGGCCCTTTAGATGTGTGAAAAAACATATAGCATATCTTAGATAGCGCATATATGTTAGAGAATCGAATTGAGTTAAGAGAAGTTTGTTGTGATTAAAAAAAATAGATGTTCCTTATGAATTTGAAGATAACGATGCATCTGCTAGTGCCTCCGGATGGCGTTTTCAGGAAAATGTAGGTATTTTTCTTTTTTTGGAATGTATAGATACGGCTCAATTGCTTGCTATAGAGACAAGACACCAAGATATTGAATTGATTTTCAACGACAGGGCTATTTATGCTCAGGCAAAAGCAATGAAGTATATGAAAAGGAAGTGCCGGAAAAAAAGAGAAGAGACAAAAGTTTTGTATATTACGTCCGAATGAAAAAAATAAGAGACAAGGATTTAAAAATACAACTTGAGGAGGTTATTTGAATGGATAAAATAAAGATTGGAAATTTTTTAAAAGAGTTGCGCGAGGATCGTGGATTAACGCAAATTCAATTATCTCAAAAGTTGGTTGAAGACGGTGGTTACTCTGATGCATTGATTAGTAAATGGGAAAGAGGACAGACTTTGCCAAATATTGACGACTTGAAGAGATTGGCAAATTATTTTGGGGTATCTGTTGACGAGATATTAAACGGTACACGCAATAAAGAAGAAGATTTTGAAGAAAAATATTTTATATACAATAATGAGTGGATGGCAAGCTACGATTCTGATGATTTGTACGATATAAGAGAATCGCAGGAATTGCTTATAGAAACACGTTTTAAAGAACTTTTGGAAAAAATGGTTGGGGACGGGCTGACTTTCTCTGAAGATAAAGAGTTTGATTTTATTGTTACACATTTTTATCAAATTTTTCTTCCGGCAGTTGAATGTAAAGACGAGCAGGCATATCGCAATTCTTTTAGTGAACCGCTAAAAAGTGTAGAAGATATCAATTATTTTGATGAAGTAATACCTGGAGGATTGGCAGATATAAAATTTGAAATATATAAACAAGCGGCTTTAATGCATAATACTACAATTGATGAAAAGGTTTGGGAAATAAATAAAAAATTTGTGTTCACAAAACGCCAGACTGTTCGAATGGATATTAGCGACGTTATTGATGAGGCTGAAGATGAGTTGTTTTGGAGAGTTCTGACGCTTGATGACTTAGATAAAGATATTTTATTGGCGGCACTTCAAACAATAAATGTAACGCACAGGTATGGCGCACTTCCAATATATGAAAAAAAATTTAATCGCAAATATGATGAAGAACAGCTTACTAAGCGTGCAATAAAGCTTTTAATAGAAGGTGGAGCGAAGTTAAATAATTCCTTGCTCCGGTATTGGAGTGTTACAACGTGGCGGCATGATATTATTCATGAGTTAGAGGAATTACATAAGAATTATAGAAGACCACTATTGGTGCCTGTCTGTGAAAATGGAAAATATCACTATTTTACTGTCGCAAATACGGAGCATAACAGAGAAAAGTTGGGAATAAATAATGAATTTTCGAATTTTGATCTTAATGATTATCCTAGATTAGAGAAGAGATTGTTTAACGGACAAACGACTATTTGTAAGCCCTACAAATTGTTGGCGGGCGGTTCCAGTGAGGAGGAAGCATTTATTTTTGCGCGGAAACAAATTTTAGATTTATCATTATCGGATTATATGAGTAAAAGAGATGATGCAAAAACGCAAGAATTATTGCAGAATTTAGATAGGTTATCTTTGGCAGAGTTGAGAGATGAATATTTTCCTTTAGAATATCGCGGAGAGTATATGGACGATATCAATAATCTATCTTCTGATGAGATAAAGAAAAAATATTATTTGAAGGATGAGGCAGATGAATAGTTTTATTAAGAGTTTAATGGAAGAAAGAAAGATAAAACAGAAAGACTTGGCTATAATATTAGGGATCAGCTCGGCGGCTATCAGTCAATGGAATGATGAAGGAACAAATATCAGCGCTAATTGTTTGTTCATGTTATCCAAATTATTCCATGTTACGGTTGATGAACTTCTGGCAGGAAAGAGAAGCGGAGAATCTCTTGAAGATAAATGGGCGAGGGATTACAATGTCAATGAAGAAGCGGCGAGAAGATCCTTAATTGATGGCGAAAAAGAAAAAGTGTTAAATTATTTTGGCATTTTATCCAAAGTAAATAAAAGATTTTTTTGTTTGTTTGAGAAGAAAATTGTAGGGAATATGTCGGATTATGAATTAAAGGAGTGGGAATATCTCAAGCAATACTATAAGATTAACATTTTTCAAAGCCGAATGTCGGAGAGTATTCAGATCAGTAGAAGAAACGGTGATGTGGAGCAGCAAATCATAAATAGTCTAATAGAAAAAATCGGGGTACAAGATAAAGATTCGATTATTTGGGAACTTCAAAAAATTTATAATATAACGCATTATGGTGTTAAAATCACGAGAGATAAGGAAATTGCTCCAGCAGATAATTATTACAGCGATTACGGGGATGATCCGTTCGGGGATTTAAAAGACGATGAAGACGTTTTTTTCGCTGTATATGAATCGCTTTCTCCGGTTGAAAAAGACGCGTTTTTAACCGCAGAGTCTCATAATAAGCGGGGCGCAGAGTATTTATATGAACTTATAAAAAGGGGTGGAAATATTTTATATTTGCCAAGCGATTTGAATCTTACAAATTTTGATATGAAAGATTTGGATGACCTTGAAGGAGAGAAAAAACCCGTTTTTGAGCTTGATAAAGCGCACGCCGTAGTTTATGAGGTTTACGATAATTAT
Organism: uncultured Clostridia bacterium; assembly: GCA_944391635.1. Lineage (GTDB taxonomy): Bacteria > Bacillota > Clostridia > UBA1381 > UBA1381 > HGM11525. Next base: position 3,347 of record CALXUL010000348.1, read on the forward strand.
GGATTGGCAAAATATGAGCAGTATCAAGCACTTATCAATCGAACTCGAATGTTGCAAATTGAAATGGAGGCACAGTATAAAGAGAAAGAGCCGATTAAGTATTGGGAATTTCTAAAGAATATTGATGTAATGATTTAACAAAGTAAAAGCCGTCCGGGGGATTAATTCTTCGAGGCGGCTTTTTGTGTCGCGAGAAATACTTTATCGAATTTATATACTTAAAATTATTGTTTTATGGTTCGCTTGCTTTTATACAAATAAAATATTTATAATTACTGATAAGCTATTGAATTATATAAATCTATGTGGTATAATTAGTTTGTAAAAAAATGAACGAGGTAGCTTTATGGCTCTGAGTTATAACAAATTATGGAAATTACTTATCGATAAAGGAATGACGAAGACAGAAATGCGTATTAAAGCGGATATATCGACAACTACTCTTGCTAAAATGGGCAAGAACGAAACCGTCTCCATGGACGTATTGCTTCGGATTTGCAATGTACTTGACTGTAATGTTGGAGATATTATGGACGTCACAAAAGACTAAGGGGAGAAATATGGAAACAAAAGGTTATATTTACATACTAACAAACCCGTCATTCAAAGAATATGTGAAAATAGGATATGCCGATAATGTGGAAAATCGTTTGAAGCAACTCAATAATAGCGAGTGTATTCCGTTTGCGTTCAGAGTGTACGCAACTTATGAAGTCGAGGAACGGTTGACAGATAAAAAGTTGCATTCGCTTATCGATCAGCTTAATCCCAATTTGCGTTCTATTGAAAATGTCGGTGGTAAAATGCGTGTACGAGAGTTTTACGCAATGTCACCTGAACAAGCGTATTCGATTTTAGAAACCATCGCCATTTTAGGCGGGCGCAAAGATAGGCTGAAATTATGGGAGCCTTCTGTACAGGAACAAAGGGAAGAAAATCTTGCACAGGAGATTGAGGAAGAACATATCGAAAGGCTTTCTCCCTTTACATTTTCTAAATGCAATATTCCTGTCGGCGCGGTGATAACTTATTTTAATCGCGGAAAAGCAAATTCTGGTGTAGAGTGTATCGTGGTTGATGATAAGACAGTTGAGTATCAGGGGAAGGAATATTCGCTTTCGGCGTTAGCAACGGAACTTTCGGGGAGCAAACATGGGGTTGCTGGCCCGAGATATTTCAAATATAACGGCGAGTGGTTGAACGCGATTCGAGCGAGGGTAGAAGGCAGAAAGGATCCGACGCGGGTAGAAGATGTTTGGGTAATTCCATGTAATCCGAAACTGTACGATATTGTAGGAGCGTTTGAAAATTTGGATACGATTGAATGGAGCCAGACAAACAACACCTCGGTTGGGGATACAATCTATATTTATGTCGGCGGAGATTATAAGGCCGTAATGTATAAGTGTGAAGTGTTGGAAACGGAGCTTTACGGCAACCGATCGGCGGATGATTTAAAATTCTATAAAGATTTGGATGAAAAACCGGATGTTCGTTATATGCGGCTTCGCTTGATTGAGAAATACGATAAAGAGCAATTTCCTTTGGACGAGCTTCGGGAACATGGGTTAATGAATGTGCAGGGTAGGAGCAAAGTCACTCCTCAGCTTTTGAAGTATTTGGAAACGAAGAATTTTTGTCATTGATAGAGAGTAGTTCTTTAGATGTTTTATCGGATGAAAGGGGAATAGTATGAATAGTGTTTGCCGAGAATTATTCAGGGCAATTCATGAAGGACTGTGGGTTTCTATTGAATATAAAAATCAAGAAGAGAAGATAACAAAATATTGGATTGGCATAAAAAGACTAGATCCAAAAAGGAAATCTTTGGTTGTAGATGGGTTGCATCTCGCAAATTTTTCATTGCGCGAATTAACTATTTATATTGAATCCATTTTAAGTGCTGTTACGATTAAAGGGTCCTATTGCCCTGTAAATGAATGGCTTGTAAAAGATATTTCTTTGCATCCACAAAAATACAGTGAATTTTTCGGAAGCGTTGCAAATCTTAAAATCTTAAATTATTTGTCTGATTGCAACAAGATGGATACGACTCCATACATGACTGATTACGCCCTTTTAAAGAATTTGGACGAAGATTGTTTGGTGGATGGTAGATATGCGTTAAATAATGAGCAGTTTCAGGAAATCGTAAAGACTTTTCAATATGAATCAAAAACGGAGAGTGCGCAGCTAAAAATTAAACAGCTATGCATGAACGTGTTGAGTATCAATACTTCGAAAGGATTATATGTTTTGGCCCATCGTCGGCTTTCGTTAGACGTGCAGTCTCGTACATTGGTTGCAGATGATGCAGTGACTATCAATCAAGAATATACAATCGAAGGAGAAAAGCAAAGTATTCGGTTTTTTTTGGATGCGGATGATTTTGTTTTATTGGATGATTTTGAAACAAACAGGGAACTGATTAAAGACAGATTGATGAAGGTGAATCGAAGAATAGGATGTGTAGATGACCTTCCCCATCTGATAGCGATCGGTTATGATGTTGTTCTCGATCTCAATTCGGAATATGCTGCTATTTCCGATATGTATTCAGGAGGAAACAGTCCTACTAAACCGATAGAAGCATTTTTCGGTAAATTATTGGAGAGACCGATCCGTAGAAAGGAATATCCCATTGTTTTATGCAATAAAAAGGCAAATTTGGATCAATTACTTGCTATAAGTACTGCATTAAAATATCCGTTGACGTATGTGCAGGGGCCGCCGGGAACGGGTAAAACGAATACAATCGTGAATACAATTTTGTCCGCATTTTTTAATGAACGGACTGTTTTATTTGCTTCTTATAACAATCATCCGATCGATGGTGTTTTTGAAGTGCTAACCGGTCTTATGTACCATGGAAATATTATTCCGTTTCCAGTTATCCGTTTGGGAAACAACGATAAAGTCGTTGAAGCGTTGGATTATATCCGTGTTTTGTATGAAAAGACAAAAAATATCAACGTTTATTTAACAACGCTTACAAAGTATAAGGAAGAACAAATAGAGCGGACAAAGAAACTTACGGTTTTATTAAAAAAACATGAGGAAATTCTCGATTTAACGGAAAGAAAAGCGACCATTGAAAAGGTTTTATCCACGACAAAGAACTTTTCTTTTGCCGTGGAATTGCAAGCAAGACAATTGAAGGAAATCGAGGAAAAGTTGAAGAGTGTCGGAACAGTAACGAATCAAGATGCGTTAGGGCTGATATCCGATGATTTTGATGAGCTGTACAAATATCTCTATTACGTTTCTGCTAAGCATATTAAGAGATTAGGAGAGCAAAAATATGACCGCCTGCGTGAAATAATATATACTGACGATAAGGAGAAGAAAGTAGCCGCTTTTAACCAGTATTTGAGCGATGAAGACAATGTGGCACAATTCCTCCGCATTTTTCCTGTTGTGATCACAACGTGTATTTCGGCACATAAGATCGGCAAGCCGAGACAATATTTTGATATGGTTATCATGGACGAAGCGAGTCAGTGTAATACGGCAATTTCGCTTGTTCCGATTTTGCGTGGCGAAAATTTAATGTTGGTGGGGGATCCGCAGCAATTAAAGCCAGTCGTTTTACTTGATTCTTTGGTCAATCACAAATTGAGGCAGAAATATGCAATTACCGATGAATATGATTATATTAGCAATTCCATTTATCAAACTTTTGTCGCAGCAGATGCCGTCAGTGATGAGATTTTGTTAAGCCATCATTATAGATGTCATCCTAAAATTATTGAATTTAATAATCGTAAATTTTATAACAAAAAATTATTGATTGAAAGTATCAGTAAAGAAGAGGAGCCTCTTGTATATGTAAACATTAGAGGAAATGAAACGGATTATAAGAACACATCGCCCGCAGAATGCGATGAGATCGTTAAATACGCAAAATTACATGCGAACCAAAAGATCGGCGTTATTACACCTTTTGTCAACCAGAAAAATCTTATCAATGAGGAGTTGAAAAAATACGGTTGCAAAAATGTATCTTGCGGAACAGTACATTCCTTTCAAGGCGATGAGAAAGATGTAATTTTGTTTTCTTTAGCTCTGACAAAGCAAACTGGCCAAAAAACATATGACTGGTTAAAGAATAATAAAGAATTGATCAATGTGGCGGTATCTCGCGCAAAAGATAAATTTGTTCTTCTTGCCAGCGGGGAAGATTTGTCTCGGTTACATATGCAAAACGACAGGGATGATATTTACGAGTTAGCGGAGTATGTTCGGACAAACGGCAAAAGCCATGTAACAGGGTTACAGGTTTCATCCCGTGCTTTAGGGGTAAAACCTTATAGTACGGAAACAGAAGAAGCTTTTCTGATCAGTTTGAATCATGCGCTCGATAATATTGCTGTACAGCACAGGCAATGCATTGTACATAAAGAAGTTGCTGTTTCACAAGTTTTTGAGGAAGATTTTTCACATCATGATTTGTTTTATACGGGGCGGTTTGATTTTGTCGTTTTTGACAAGAGAACTAAAAAGCCTCTCCTAGCAATCGAATTAGATGGAAAGGAGCATTATGACGATGATACGGTAAAGGCGCGTGATCGGCAGAAAGAGGAAATTTGTCGCCAGCACAATTTTCAACTTATCCGTGTGGAAAACAGTTATGCTCGCCGTTATGCATATATAAAAAATATACTAATGGAATACTTTTCGAAAATTTAAAGTTAACAATACGAAGTTTAATAAATTTTTGTGGGGAAAAAGGGATATATTTGAATTCCTAAATAAAAAGAAAGTATGGAACTGATAGATAATAAGTTAAAACTTTTAGGCGATGATTTGAAAAAGGAAATTAAAAATGGGGCGAAGATAAAGATGGTTGCCTCATATTTCTCCATATACGCTTTTGAAACATTGAAGGAAGAGCTTTCTGCTATATCCGAGTTGCAATTTATATTCCCCATACCAACTTTTGTTCAACAGGGAATAAAAGATAAAATTAAAAAGGAGACAAGAGAGTACTATATTCCCAAAAGATTACGAGAAAATTCTTTGTATGGTACCGAATTTGAAATTAGGCTGCGCAATCAATTAACGCAAAAAGTTATTGCAAAGGAATGCGCTGAATGGATTCGAGGGAAAGTACAGTTTAAATCGAATATTACCGATGGGGGACTGCAAAATTTTATTTATGTAGAAAACGGAGATAAAAGAACTATCTATACGCCTATAAACGGTTTTACTTCTGTCGATCTCGGCTATGAAAAAAATAATATGCTCTATCAAGCAATCACAAAGGTTGAAGAAGAGAGTTATGCAAAATATTTCTTTCAGCAATTTAAGCATCTATGGGCCGACGAGTCAAAAGTGCAGGATGTAACACAGTCAATTGTCGATTACATTTCGTCTGCATATACGGATAATGCTCCGGAATTTATATATTTTGTTACTTTATATAATATATTTAGTGAGTTTTTGGACGATATAATGTCTGAAGATTTTATGCCGAACGAAGGAACTGGTTTCAAAAATTCGCTTGTATGGAAAAAATTATATAGCTTTCAGCGAGATGGGGCGATTGGCGTTATACAAAAGCTTGAAAAATATAATGGTTGTATTTTAGCAGATTCTGTCGGTCTGGGAAAAACTTTTACAGCCCTAGCAGTTATGAAATATTATGCTTCTCGTAATAAAAATATTTTAGTATTGGCACCTAAAAAATTGGCAAACAACTGGAACCAATATCGGGATAATGTTCGAACAAATCTCTTCTATCAAGATAGAATTCATTTTGATGTATTATATCATACGGATCTTGGAAGGAAACGTGGATTTTCCAATGGTCATGATTTGTCAAAATTTAACTGGGATAACTATGATCTTGTTGTAATTGATGAATCGCATAATTTTCGCAATGCTAACAGTTATCGAGATAAAGAAACACGTTACGATTTTCTTATCAATAAGGTATTAAAAAGTGGCGTAAAAACTAAAGTTTTAATGCTTTCAGCGACTCCCGTCAACAACCGCTTCACAGATCTTAAAAATCAACTTGCGCTTGCATACGGGGATAATTATGCAGAATTTAATGAACGCTTGGAAACTTCTAAGAGTTTTGATGTGGTATTATCTAACGCCCAGCGTGCATTCAATGAATGGACGAAACTCCCTAAGGAAGAACGCAAAGCCGCAGATTTAATGTCTCGTTTGGATATTGATTTTTCTATTTTGCTTGACAACGTAACGATTGCTCGTAGTAGAAAGCATATTACAAAATATTACAACGCGTCAGAAATAGGAACCTTTCCGACAAGGAGAAAACCAATATCGTATTATTGCGACATTGCCAAAAAGGAGGACACCCTTTCTTATAATGATATATTTAATACGTTGATGGGGCTTACAATGGGGGTGTATGCTCCTATGAACTATATTCTTCCAAGTCGTATAGCAAAGTATGAAGCAATGTATGATACTCAGATTGGTAGGGCAACTTTGAAGCAGGTCAATCGAGAGCAGGCATTGCAGCGTCTTATGACCATCAATATGCTAAAGCGGCTTGAGTCCTGCGTTGACTCATTCCGCAAGACTGTACGGAATATTTGTGATGTCAATAAACGTACATACGAATCAATAATCGAATTTGAAAGAGATAGAGCATCATCGAGGTCGCTCGAGTTTTTGCAGATCGACGAAGAGACACTTGATGATGAAGACTTTGATATTACCAATGAGGGAACGCTCGGGAAAGTCCGTATTGATTTTTCTGATATGGATCTTTTATTGTGGAAACGTGACTTAAAGCAGGATATTGAAACTTTAGAAGCGCTGTACGAGTTAATGTGCTACGTTACGCCCGATAAAGACCTTAAGCTACAAAAACTTATAGAAATTGTAAAAGAAAAAATTACGCATCCGTTCAATGAAGGTAATCGAAAAGTCTTAATCTTTTCTGCCTTTGCAGACACCACAAATTATCTGTATGAAAATCTTGCGCCGATGCTTTTAGAAAAATATGGATTATATAGTGCAAGGATACAAGGTGCGCAGAGTGGCAATGCAGCCAATGTACGCGGCGATAAGGATACAGATCGGTTGCTTACGCTTTTTTCTCCACTTTCGAAAGAGAGGAATGTTGCCTTTCCCGCAGATAAAGGTGTAAACATTGATATATTAATTGCAACCGACTGTGTTAGCGAAGGACAGAATTTACAGGATTGCGACATTTGTATCAACTATGATATTCATTGGAATCCGGTTCGGATTGTTCAGCGTTTCGGGCGCATTGATCGTATAGGTAGCAAAAATGCGTATATTCAGCTTGTGAATTTTTGGCCGAATGTATCATTAGACGAATATATCAATCTGAATGCCCGTGTAGAAAACAGAATGACACTTGTTGATGCGACGGCAACAGGGGATGATAATATTATAGCAAGCGAACAGGCCGATCTTGATTATCGCAAAGAACAGTTGAAAAAATTGCAAGAAGGGAATTTGCAAGATTTGGAGGACGTGGACGGCAGTATTACCATAACAGATCTCGGACTCAATGAGTTCCGAATGGATATGATTGCGTATATCAAGGAGCATGGGGAACCAAAAAATATTGCTCATGGAATGTATTGTGTTGTGCGCCACAACGATGAAATGAATATTCCAAAGGGCGTTATATTCGTCTTAAAAAATCGCAATTCATCTGTAAATATCGGAGATAAAAATCGTTTGCATCCCTATTATCTCGTCTATTTAGATGAGGAAGGGAATGTTGTCCATAACCATATGGAAGTAAAAAGTATTCTTGATGTAATTCGAACGACATGCAAACATCAAACGGAACCGATTGCCGATTTGTGCCGCGTGTACAATCGTGAAACCAAGGACGGTTATAAGATGGACAAGTATAGTAGGTTGCTCGATAAGAGCATCGAGTCGATTTTGGATGTCAAAGAGGCAAATGATTTGAATACGTTGTTTAATTCTGGCTCTGACGTGTTGTTTAATTCGGGTGTGAAAGGATTGGACGATTTTGAATTGATTACGTTTGTCGTAGTTAAGTAGGGGGGATACTATGTTTCAATTTAGCTCCAAAACGGAAGTCAACCGTCAATTTCGGCTTTCCGATTTATTCAATCAAATGAAGGCGAGCAAAGAGGTAAAAAAGGATGCGTCTTGTATTGAAAAAGTCATATTAAAAAATGTTTTGTCGCCGACAACATTGAACTGTGAGCCTAGTAAGGAGATCAAAGAGATTTACGTGTTCGAAATTTCAGTATCTTCCCGCGATGTGCCAGAACTGTTCATAAAGCAATTAGATAACAGCATTAAATTACATACATTGTTCAATGTGCGGAATGGAGAATTTGAACTATCTACGATTTCCTATAAGTTGGGAAATGCAAAAGGAAAGTATTTTTCGACGAATTGGGAATCGGAGGAGGATTATCCCGTACCTCTCGTAAATAATGTTCCGGAATTATACAAGTATATCTTGTCTAAGTTTTTAAAATATCCTCCATTGGAGGCAGAAACACCGGGTGAGTACATAAAGCGATATAATCAAATCATAAAACTCGATTTTCAGATAGGCAAAACGCAGTCGGCAATAGAGCACGAATCTCAGTCTAAGCGTAAGTTTGAATACAACGCCCGACTCAAAGAGTATAAAAAAGAAAGAGCAACATTATTAAAAAATAATTTTTAGTAGACAGGCAAAAGTTTGGGAGAAATAGTATGCCGAAAAAAGTTTTTATTTCTTATTCATGGGATAGTAAGGAGCATCAAGAATGGGTTGTTGCTTTAACAAATACACTTAGGGAAACTTATGGAATTGACGCGAAATGCGATGTTTTATTGGATAAACCAAATTTGTTTTCAATGATGGTTCAGGAAGCGCAGATAAATGACAAAATTGTTATTGTAGATACAAAGCGATATACTGAAAAAGCAAATAATGAACAGGGTGGCGTCGGTTATGAAACAAAATTATTTTATAAATTTTTCCAAAATCAACCACAAAAGCTTATTGTAATAAAGAGAGGTATATGTGATTTGCCCTTTTACCTCGCCGGCTGGAATTACATTGATTTTACAGGAGGCGTCACAGAAGAAAATCTTGATGCATTGGCTTTAAGAATAAATAACGAGGCTCCATATAAAATGGCGCCGCTTGCCGATACTCCCCGTGTTGTAAAAAGTAAGGCAGTCGAAAGTGTTTTTGATGATAATTTGATTCCAGACCTGCGTGCTGCTACACCGCAAGGTAAAGATGAATACCTTAGAGAGCAGTTTAATATTGCTGATAAAAAGATTTTGGAGTTATTACAGCAGACAAAGCAAAAAAATCCAGGGTTAAACGTAGAGCATGAGAAAAGAGAAGTCAATGTTCCTTCAAGATCAAGTGTGTGGGAGGGTAATTCATTTCGACAACAAGTCAACCATTATACTGTTTGCACCTATTGTGTTAGATTCCAAAGGAAAGAAGCGTATTACAAGATTTGGTTATCTTTAAATGATAGTATGATGGATAAAGGTATATTTGGACATTCTGAGAGACCGCTTTTTTCGGCAAATGGACAAGAATTTAATTCTTTTCAACTTTGGGTGTACGTTTCTCATTCGTCAAAGCAACCATGCTTAGAAAGTAATGGGATTTGGGGAAGTGGATTAATTTCAAATGGTAAAGAATTGGGCGAATATATTTTTAAGCAACTGATGGAGCAAATACAGAGAGTATAAGATATTTATAACTTTAACAAATGAAAAACAGGAGGGGATAAAGTGGCTGATAATAATCTTGCAGTAGCAGAAAAAATTGTTTTTACTGAATACCCTGAGCAAATGGACAAATATTTTCAGGACAGGAAATTGGTAGTAAAAACTTTTCCTAATAGATTTCAACATTTAAGGGAAGCGGATTTTCCTGATTTTGAAATTACTAGCGCTCGGCAATGTTATGATTTTATAGAAGAAGAGCTAAAATTTTGGGATGATAAAGACATCCGGACTAAATCTTGTATTGGGGCGTTTTATTCAAAACTGGTAAATGCTAAGGACAAATTTAATTCTGCAAAACGGTTTTATGAAAGCAATCAGGCCGCAAATGCAAAACCTTTAATGGTTAATTTGTGCTCAGAGCTCAGCCAGGAATATCTTTATTCAAAAACAAAACTTGCGCATTTTTTAAGACAATATAAAGCTAATGATAGTACATTTTTTGACGGTTTAAATTTTGCCTTGTGTGCCAATCCTGCTAATCAGCTATCAAATTATGTGGGTACGCATATTGGCTTTGCTGTAGGTTTGGAATACTTGAAAGTTGTGCAACCTGCGCAAACAATGGCGAAAGAGGAACTTGATAAATTTTCAGAGAATGTAAAAATTGCTTCAGATTCCTATGCCGAGTTAAATAAAAGATATACTGCGGCTTTTCACGAACAAGAAAAACGAATTGAAGAGATCAAACAGCATAATGATGATGCGATAAAAAATTTAGAAACAAAAAGTGCAGCTTATTTTAGCGAAAGGGATAAGCAATGTGCAGATTTGGAAAATTTATACGAGAACAAACTTAGAATAGAAAAGCCGGCGGATTATTGGAAACAAATGTCGGAAATGTACGCGAGAAAGGGGAAAGTATGGTTGATAGCAGGGTGCTTGCTTGCGGCGTTAATTATTGCAATGTTAATTTGTATTATAATTTTCGTGCCGAACGTTTTTGACGCTGATTCACATTGGTTTGATATTTTGAAGAATTCTGCGATTGTTACGGTGATAGCAGGTGTTGCAATTTATGTTTTGCGTATTTTTGTAAAAATGGCATTAAGTTCTTTCCACTTAGGAAGAGACGCAAAAGAGCGTGAGCAACTTTCGTATTATTATCTGTCTTTGATTGAAGGGAAGGCAATTACTGATCGGGAAAGAGCCTTGATAATTAATTCATTATTTAGTCGTTCGGATACAGGATTATTAAAAGGCGAAGCAGCACCTACAATGGCAACAAATATTTCAGATATTATTGAAACGGTTACAAAGAAATAATAAGGAGCAAGAGAATGGACAAGCTTGAAATGAAAACGGCGAGGATTTCGCAGGAGAATATTGAAAAAATCAGAGGACTGTTTCCGAATGCGGTGACGGAAGTGATTAAGGACGGCAAGGTGGAGCTTGCCGTGGATTTTGACATCTTAAAACAGGAGCTTTCGGATAGCCTTATTGAGGCGGGACAGGAACGCTATCAGATGACTTGGCCGGACAAGAAAAAGTCTGTTGTGCTTGCAAATTCTGCTATTTCTGCCACGTTGCGCCCGTGCAGGGATGAGTCTGTCAATTTTGATACCACACAGAATTTGTATATCGAAGGGGACAACCTTGATGTGCTGAAACTTCTGCGCGAAACATACCTCGGTAAAGTCAAGATGATCTATATCGATCCGCCGTATAATACGGGCAACGACTTTGTGTATGACGACGACTTTGCGCAATCTGCGGACGACTATAAGGGTAATAGTGGACAGTACGACGAGCAGGGCAATCGGCTTGTAAAAAATTTAGATAGCAACGGGCGTTTTCATACCGATTGGCTGAATATGATTTATCCGCGCTTGAAAGTGGCGCGCGATATGCTCACCGACGACGGCGTGATTTTCATTTCCATTGACGACAGCGAGCAGGCAAATTTAAAGAAAATTTGCGATGAAGTCTTTGGAGAAAGCAATTTTATCGCACAATTTACAAGAAAGGGCAGTGGTGGTAGACAAGATAGTAAATATTATGCTATTGTACATGAGTATTTAATTTGTTATGCAAAAAATTCAAATTTATACGAATCAGGCAAAATTATAGTTGAGGATGAAGTATATCCTTTATATGATGAAAAGAAGAAATTGCATTATAAATTACAGCTTCTGAGGAAATGGGGAGAAAATAGCAAAAGGGAGAATCGTCCTAACTTATATTATCCTATTCCAGATCCTGATGGAAATGACTTATTCCCGATGTTATCAGATGATGAAGAAGGTTGTTGGCGATGGGGAAAAGAAAAAATGTTTGAAGAGATTAAAAATGGATGCGTTGAATTTAAGAAAAAAGATGGTGCGTGGATAGCTTATGAAAAAGTGTATGAAATTATAGATGGGCAAAAAACAAAACTATATTCAACTGTTTTAGATGAGGTATCCAATAATACAGGAGCGGCTTTATTAAAACAGATTTTTGGAGATAAGATTTTCAATTACCCTAAGCCTACTGATTATTTGGTTAGAATTCTAAAACTAGCAAACTTTAATAAAAATTCCATAATTCTCGACTTTTTCAGCGGGTCAGCGACTACGGCGCACGCGGTAATGCAGTTGAATGCCGAAGACGGGGGAAATCGAAAGTTTATCATGGTTCAGCTTCCCGAAAAATGCGACGAAAAGAGCGAGGCATACAAGGCAGGCTATAAAAATATCTGTGAAATTGGCAAAGAGCGCATCCGCAGAGCCGGCAAAAAAATCCTTGACGAACAGAAAGACAAGACGGATTTGATCAACAAACCTGCTCCGCTGGACATTGGGTTCCGCGTGTTAAAACTCGATTCGTCCAATATGCAGGATGTATTCTATAATCCCGCCGCCATGACACAAGATTTGCTTGCGACCACAATCGACAATGTCAAACCTGATCGCACGCCGATGGACTTACTGTTCCAGATCATGCTCGAACTCGGCGTTCAGCTTTCCGCCAAAATCGAAGAAAAGGAAATCTGCGGCAAAAAATACTATGTCGTCAACGAAAACGAGATCATTGCTTGTTTTGATGACAACCTGAACAATGACGTTATCACAGAAATTGCAAAACTGCAGCCGCTCTATGCCGTCTTCAAGGACAAGTCTTTTGCAACAGACTCCGTCGGCATCAATAACGAGCAGCTCTTCAAAACCTACTCCCCGACAACCGAAGTCAAGGTGATTTAATTATGAATGATATAGATAAAAATTTTAATTCTGTTTTTGAAGGATTATCAAAAACCCTTGATGCGGTAGATTCAGAGCTTAAATTGCTGAAAAAGATCAATGCCGAGCAGAAGGAAGAACTTAAAAAAAGTAAACGTTTTAATATAATAATGTTTGTTATTGCAATTGCATCATTAGTAGTGTCTTTAGTCAGCCTTGGGATTGCGTTTTTATAAGGTGATTTTATGAAATTCAAATTTAAAATACAACAATATCAGGCGGATGCGGTAAACGTTATTAAGTTGTGAGGACATTTATGGAAAATTTTGCGCTTTTAGTAGATAATTTAAGGAAGTATGAAACTGAAGCCAGTTGGTTTGAATTTAAGTGCAGTAACTATAATCCTGATATGATTGGACAGGATATCAGCGCTTTAGCTAATTCAGCTGCCTATTACGACAAAGCCTATGCGTATATGATTTGGGGCGTTGATGACAAGACGCATGACATAGTTGGTACACAATTTGACCAGTATTCCTTGAAAGTAGGGAATGAAGAAATTGAAAGCTGGCTACGCAAATTATTGTCCAAAAATGCCGAGTTTGAGTTTTTTTCGTTTGAGATGAAGGATGCTCAGCAAGTTAGTAAGAAGATTACAATGATGCTGATTCATAAAGCAATAAATCAGACAGTAACCTTCAAAAAAGAAGATTATATACGAGTAGGTAGCTATACAAAGAAACTAAGCGATTTCCCTCAGATGAAAGTTCAACTTTGGGATAAAATTCGTAATGTTCGCTTTGAAGAGCAATTTGCTGTGCAGGATTTGTTAGGGGAAGAAGCGTTACAACTTTTGGATTATTCTAAGTATTTCGATTTAAAAGGTGAACCTATTCCGACAGAAATATCGGGAATAATACATTACCTTATTGAAGAGAGTATAATAGTTCCTCTAGATAACGGATTATATGCAATTACCAATCTTGGAGCGATACTGTTTGCAAAAAAACTATCTTCTTTTCCT
>CALXUL010000349.1 GCA_944391635.1 uncultured Clostridia bacterium
GAAATCGGTCAAATTTGGATTAAAGAAGAGGAGGTCAACGGCAGATTCCATATTTCTATCGCAAATGAAAAAATAAGCGATGATTACGATTGCTATACACATATTAAATCGGACGGTACATACAACGAATTCATTTATCGTTCAATTTATGACGGTTGCAACCTCAACAGTAAAATTCGTTCATTATCCGGACAAGCAATTTGTAAAAACGTTGCCGGAGATACTCAAATCAGTTACGCAAAAGCAAACGGCGACAACTGGGGGATAGACGAATATAACCTCCGCCGCCTGATAAATTACTTGTTAATTTTAATCGGAAAGTCGCTCGATACTCAAACAACTTTCGGGACCGGCAGATATTCCGGAGGCTCTCAACAAAGTAATAATCAATTAAACACCGGAACGCTCGACAAAAAAGGAATGTTTTATGGTGATGACAGTAACGGAGCCGTTAAAGTTTTTCATATAGAAAACTGGTGGGGTAATATCTGGAAAATAACAAACGGAGTTATTCAATCAGCCGGAAAACTGTTATATAAAATGTGTAAAAGCACGCAAGACGGCTCAACCGCAAGCGATTACAACACTACCGGAAGCGGTTATATTGAATCCGGTGTTGTTGCTACCGGAACAATCACGGAGCAATATATCAAAAAAATGAATCTTGTTCCGGGATTGGGGCTTGTTCCTACAAATACGGCGGGCGGTTCGTCCTCGACTTATTTTTGCGATGGTTGGTGGAGTAATTCGAGCGTTGTCGGTTTCGCCCGTTTCGGTGGCGATCCGTATAACGGCTTGTTGGTGGGGGCTTTTGCTTTCGGTGTGAACGCTGCCGTGTCGTACTCGGTTTGGACCTACGGCGTGTCGCTCTCTTACAATCCCTCTTAGGGGGGACACGGGGGTTCTCCCCCGTGATAATTTGAGAGTTAAAATTTTAGGGTTATAATCTGAACGCCCGTTTCGGTAGCGTTCCGGTTGACGGCTTGTTGGTGGGGGCTTTTGCTTTCCTTGTACAATATGCCGTGTCGTACTCGGAGCCTTGGTGCGGCGTGTCGCTTAATTACTAAAATAAAAAACAGGGTTATAACTTGCGGTTTCGCCCGTTTCGGTAGCAATCCGAATAACGGCTTGTTGGTGGGGGCTTTTGCTTTCAATGTGAACAATGCCGTGTCGAACTCGAATTGGAACTACGGCGTGTCGCTATATTACTAATAACAAAATTCTTACAATGCAGGTTATAATCCTTGCCCCTTGGCAAAAATCAGCCGAAAAAGAGGTGCGGGCTAGTAGCAAGTGAGAATATGCCCTCACGGACAACACTCACGCAGGCGAACGTCTGCAAGGCAATTAGTAAGAGAACCTCTTTAATGAAAACGTATTCAAAACTTATAGATATTGCTTTAAGCGATGAAATAATGGACTTGTCCCTTAAATCGGCGGTCGAAAGAAAAACCGACCGCCCGGAGGTGCAAGAAGTTATCAAGCTCAAAGAGCAGTTAAAAGACATTCTCAGGGTAAAAATTTTAAAAAAGGAGTTAAAACCGTTAATCCATAAAGCTCACGAAATAAACGACGGCTTTAAACAAAAGAAACGGTTGATTATACAGCCGTATTTTACAAAAACAAAACCCGAACAATGGTTACAACATATTATAATTTCGACGTTAAAGCCGATTCTTATGAAGGGAATGTATGAATTTTCTTGCGGATCTGTCCCGGGGCGGGGCATTCATTACGGCAAGAAATATCTCGAAAAATTCATAAGAAAACACCCCAAAGACGTCAAATATTGTCTTAAAATAGATATTCGACATTTTTATGAAAGTATAGACATTGAGATTTTAAAAGAACGTTTCCGGAAGATTATAAAAGATGATGTTTTTCTTTACCTTATATTTTGGGTTCTTGATTCAAACGCCGGAACAATGCCCGACGGGAATATTGTAAAATCGGGACTTCCGATCGGCTTTTATACCTCGCAATGGTTTGCAAACTGGTTTTTACAGCCGTTCGATCATTATGTCAAGGAAGAATTAAAGGCAAAATGTTATGTCCGATATATGGACGACATTGTTATTCTCGGAGTAAATAAACGGGAATTGCATAAAATGTTTAATTTGATTTGTTCGTATCTCGGCGAAATCGGCTTAACTATAAAAGACAACTGGCAAGTGTTCTTGTTTGATTATACAGACAAAGACGGCAAAAGGCACGGACGCCCCATCGATTTTATGGGATTCAAATTTTACCGGGATAAAACAACAATCCGCAAATCAATCTTTTTGCGTGCTTGTCGTCTTGCCCGGAGACTACATAAGAAATTGCATATAAATTGGCGGGACGCTTCGCAAATATTGTCATATTTCGGTTGGTTTAAAACGACGGACACATACAAGGCGTTTCAAAAATATATTGTTTCGCAAATCAGCCTTAACAGTTGTAAAAAAGTTATGAGTATTCACGATAAAAATTTACGGAGGAAAAATGAACATAGTTTACAAAACGGTACAGAGCAACGAAAAGCCGCTTGAAATCGATATTACTTCAAGTCAAAACGGGGTTTATTTACGCCGAAATATTGTTAAAAAAACAAAAGAGCTTGAAGATGGGGCAAGTTCAACATATTTCGAATATCAAGAAGCTTTTTTAACTCTGTCTGAGTACGAGCAAGCCTCAAAAGATTTGCTTGTCGGGCAAATCAACGGCGAGGATAACACGGCGGAATATCAAGCGTATAAAACAAAGCTCGACACCGGGGTATTATATACGAACGGCAAAAAATATAAACCTCGTTACCACGAGGATTACGGAAAAATTATGAAAGACTTGGAAACCGCAATTTCTTTGATTAAAACGTCTATTTCCGAGCTTGAAACAATATTGCAAAACCCCGATATAACAGAAGAACAGCGTTCAACCTTTATGGCGACAATTCAAACCCTGCAAACAACTCTCGCAACCGTATTAACGCAAAGTTTCGCAATATATGACGAGACCGGCACCGATGAAAATAAAGTTATGATGAATGCCGCCGAAATCATCGCTTTATATTTTTTCTTGTACGCCAAAAAAGAACAATATTTTGCAGAGTACAAACTCGAAAAAGAAACAAATTAAAAGGAGGCTTTTATTATGAAAAAATTATCAATTTTACTCGCTTTGCTGCTTTTTTGCGGCGAAAGTGTACTTGCTGATGAAAATATGGCAAAACAGCCTAAACAAAATTTTGACGACAACCGTGCGGTTATTTCGGTTCAAAAACAGCCCGCAACCGAAAACACACAAAAACAGGGTGTAAAAAATAACTGGTTTTGTATCGTCGTTCAGATCAACGGTAAAGTTCTTGATTCTTCCGTACCGGTTTCAAAATAGCGGCGGGATTATTTTTTACATAAGGTTCAATTTATAGGAGGTTAAGTATGGCGAATAAGGTTGTCAAAATGGACGACAAAAAGAAACAAAAAATTGATTTTGACGGATTTATTACAAAAATCAGAATTGACAAGAAAAGCGACATTCCGGAGATACATTTTAAAAGAACGTCGAGCGTTTCCGAAGGAGTAATTATCGAAAACGGAACGGCAAAGCCGCTTGATGATTTTATCCGGGCGATGCAAGCTCTAAGCGATATTTTTTGCGAAATTTGCGAGTTTGACGAGGATAAAAAAGAGGGCGTTATAATTACAACCGTTAATTTTTCGGCAAAAGGCGGGGTTATTATATCCGGTCAAGTTGAGCTTACCGAAAACGGAATCCCTCAGCCCCTATGCGTCAACACTCCTCATATTTTAATCGAGGACGACGGACACGGTGGTTATTCTCTGCCGGATTACGCAAAAAAGCAGCTTGAAGAACTCAAAAGGCAAGCGGTTTTATATTTGAGCGGCGAGTCCAAAGAAAAACAACAAAGTCTTTTCGAGGCTTCAAACGGTTAGTATTTAGTTAAGTTTCTTTCTTCTATCCTCCTATGAATGAGGGGAGTTGACTTGTCGGGACTGCCGGCGGCGATTCGATAGGG
>CALXUL010000350.1 GCA_944391635.1 uncultured Clostridia bacterium
CGAGCAGTATCTTGAACGTTTGCGTAAAGATTATGAGGAAAAACGCGGAAACGACGATGACGACGAGTAAATCACCAAAAGAAGTTAGATCAAATCTGATCTAGCTTCTTTTTTATATCATGTCATATCATAACTTATACTGATATAAACTCCAGTTACAAAGCAACTTTATTGATTTATCAAGCTTTCTAAATTTAGTCATATCAAGTGTTTATCGCGTTATCATATCTGATACAAACTCAAGATAATCACAAAATTGGCTCTAACAATCTGGTTAGATTTTTGTTTAAAACTAATTTTTGCGTAAAAAGATAGTGATTAAATTTTAGAAAGCGTAAAAAATTATGTTACAAAACAAAAATGAAGTTCTTGACGTTATCATTGACAATTTGGAAGATTACATTGGCTCAGACTTTGAAACTTACGAAGATGAAACTTTCAATCAAGCAAGCAATATTTATACACGCGAAGCTGCTTTAGACTTAGATAAATTTGTCAAAGATGATGCTACTGACTACGAGGACACAACTTTAGACTCAGGTGCTTTTGCTGCAATTCAACTCGTTCAAGCTTACGAACAAGACAACTTTGGTGAAATTAACACTGATTTGACTGATCCTTGCAAGGTTGCCGACATGATCGATTACATTAGAGGCACAAGAGTTTTTGAAGAACTTCTTAGTGAAGCTGATTTTGAATTCGATGATGAAATTACAGAAGAAAATGCTAAGAAAGTCATCAAATTAGCAAAAGAAGCTTAATGTAAGGAGAAATAAAAGGTCGGTTTATGATCTTTTTTTCTTTGCGGTTCTTTTTTAGGGCACAAAAAAGCCCCCATTAAGGGAGCTTTCTTTTTTACCAATCGTCATCGAAGTCTTGATCTTGTTGCTTTTGAGGTGTTGGTGGCTTAGGATTTGCTGATTGTTCAGGCTTTTCTGGTTTCACAAACCACTCTGGGTGCAAAATATATTGCATATCCGCCATATCGGGGTTGCTTAACATATCAGCATAATCACTGTATTCTGGCTTCAATGTATAACCGTATTTAGTAATTAGTTTCGGCTTTGGTTCAGGCTTAATTACATTAGTTTGTCGTTTAATTTCAACGCGTTTAGGATTTGTTTGTTTATATCCTGCTGCTTTTGCAAGCTTTCTGTCAAGCTCAACACGAGAGAGAAGAGCGACGGTGTTTGCTTGTTGTTGCTGCTTAAGCTGTTCTGCTCGGATTTTGTCGAGTTTTTGTCTGTAAGCAACGAACTGTCTAAGGCGTTCATCAAATTTTCGATGTTTTCGTTCATTGTTGCCAAATCGTCGCGTAAACTCGAAAAAGTCGAATTTTGTTTCTCCAGTAGGGTTTGAATTTGGTTCAGCGAATTTCTCGAATCCTCGTCTAATATCACGGTTAACAGATTGTCTGATGGTCCGTCGAGCAGTTCTGGCGGTAACTCTGTTTTGCGCTTCTTTTCTGAGATCCGAACTTTGTTCAACAAATTCAATGTCTGTTGATGAAAGCTGTCGCGTTTCGGCTGTTTCTGCGGTTGCTGAGCTTCCTCCTGCTTCAATTCTCGCTTCTCTTTGTTTAGCAAGTCGTTTGCGCTCAAGGTTGGATTGAAATACGTCATTTAAACTCTCCTTCATATAGTTAGCACCCAAACGGCGTGCACGAATACCGCGCTTCATATCAGTGTTTAAAAGCTTATAGGAAAGACCATTTATAAGACCTTTCTTGTTTCTTCGCACATGAACGTCTAAATCGTGCTTTTTAGCTACTTCAACAAAAGAATCAAAATCGATCACGTTAGGATCTTGCTCAATCTGCTCAATTCTTTCTTTGATTTCTTCCATGCGAGTTTGTTTAGGTTTAGGATTGCCGTTTGCATCTTTGTTTTTGCTTAATTTATCCATTTCAGCAATTTCAGCACGAGTTAATTTTTCTTTTGCTGTTGTCGTCTTGCCTACTGGCGCAAGGGTTTCAAGCCCTTCTGCTTTCAAAACTTCATCATTTGCTTTAGCCCATGTGCGAAAATTAGTTTGTTTTCCAGACATCGCCTTCAAATTTTCACTTAAACTGCACACGATAATATGATTATGAAGCATGTGATGAGTCCCGTCAGCTTGGGTGAACACCAAGGCCATTTTGTCGGGCACGACTTGACCCACAAGCTTTTGTCCTAATTGATTGACCTTTTTAACATCATCTATGTTTTTGTAATCGAAACTGGCATCGAAGCTTTGGATTAAAGTGTAAGCTTGAACAATTTTGCGAGGTTTAGGTTTCAAATCTTGGAGGAACTGTTTGCGTTTAACACGATCCATCATTCGTTTTAACCCGTTTTTTGGGGTACAGTTCACGCCTGACTGACACAAAACACGAGGCATGTTATAGCCATTGTGGGCTTTAGCTTTGCCATTATAACCAGAAGCGTAGTTTACAGCTTTTGTCAGGTTCTTAGTGCTTTTAATGTTGACTATCGCTGGCATCGTTCACGCCCCCTGTTGTCTGATTAGGAACATCAGGCACAGAATAAGTTGCTTCGGTTTTCTTATATGTACTAATCATGCGAAGAACTTGATTTAAATCGTCAAGTTCTTTTTTAATTGAAGTCAGATTTTGCTTCACGCCTGTGTGAGTTTGCTGAATTTCAGCTAAATTACTGCTTAAATCAGAAGGCATCTGATTTGTGTTAAAGGCATAAGCAATTTGATTTAAATTTGAACTGATTGTATTTTCGTAGTTTTTCAAGCTTTCATCATTCACAAAAGCGTTCAGCTTAGTATAAATATCGCTCAAAGTTTGAAGTTGTTGATTGCTCAATC
>CALXUL010000351.1 GCA_944391635.1 uncultured Clostridia bacterium
GTTCGTGTGCGTCGTCGTGAGGATCACCGCCTGCTTCACGCCTGTTTCGTTCTGCGTGAAGACGTTCATGAGGTCGCCGAAATGCCCGTCAAGCCGTCCGGCACGCATTGCAGCACCGAGCTCCAGCGCGGATTTGAAGGGCACGATTTCAACGTCGAGTCCGGCCTTTTTGAAGAGCCCCTCGTCGGCGGCTGCGTAAAGCACAATGCTGTCGGCGGCGGGAAGCACCCCGATGCGAAGCGCTTCGGCATTGGCTGCGCCCGAAATGAGCGCGGCAGCGAGAACCGCGGCAAAAGCGGCGCGTCGAATTTCCTTCATTTGTGTCATCTTCCTATCTGAAAAATGGCGCGATGCTGCGCAGATCGCCTCAGCCTCTGTCGGTTGCGGCGCAAAGCCGAGAGCGAGAAAGCGAAAAAGATAACACTAAACAAACGGTCGCGTTGAGGCAAAAATGGTCCCCGATTGTTCCCGAGCGAACATCGGTTGATCTTCACCGCACCTTTGCGACGATGCCCTTGAATGAGAGCATCGAGCGCTCACCACTGGCCTTCGCCCGACGCCCATCGTCACGCAGCCGTCAAGTTCGGTGACATTTTTCGAGCTTATGCAGATTTTCCGCAAAAGCCGAAGCGCCGGCGTGAGGCGCGCTCCTTCATAATCGTGTTGCCGCGCGTCACCGAATCGCTCTTCGGCTGAGAAACGGATGTGATCCTTTGGATCAAACGAAGCCTCAACGGTCGAACGCGATCCAAGTATGTTGTCCCGATCTGAGCAGCAACAGAACTTTTCGATCGCTTTCGAGCGTACTGAGCCTGATGCGCACTGCGGATAAATGCCAAACAGAGAAAGAGAAGCCTTGGCAGTGCAAAAGCACTGCGAAATGCTTCAGGGTCGTTCGGGATTGATTAGTAAAATGCATTCGAAAGTTCAGCCCGCCACTTTTACAACACGCATGGCAGAAACCAATCTTCGTTCGTTGCCGCTCGGCACTTCATCCTTTGTTCTGCTTCGTCGATTCGATCAAATTTACGTCTACAAAACAGATCTCCTCGACGAACTTTGCCGCCAAAGAGCAAAGATTTTTCTCGCAAGGCCGCGCCGCTTCGGGAAGTCCTTGCTGCTTTTGACGATTCAATCCTTGTTCAGGGATGGCCTTCAGCACTTCAACGGACTTTCCCATTTATGCCAAATAGCAGGAAAAGACGTGCACCGTTTTGCGACTCGATTTTTCCTTGGCTAAGGACTTTTCGAGCATTTCGGAATTTGCTAAGTTTTTCGAATATATGCTTGAAGATGCAGCCGGACGCGCACATCTCAGCGTGCCAAAAAAAGCGAAGATCCTTTTGAACGATTTGCTTCTCTCCTTTCGACGCTGCCGTCTTCGTCTCTTGTTCTCTTGATCGACGAATACGATGCGCCGCTTACAGCGCATCTGGATGAGCCAACCCTCTTCGAGCAGGTCGATAAAACGCTCTCCCGCTTTTATGTTCACATTGAAGCCTGCGATGAGGCGCTTCGCTTCTTCTTCATGACAGGCGTCACAAAGCTTTCGAAGTCCCGAATTTTTTCTTCGCTCCCGGATTTGACGGATATTTCGAGAAATGAGCGTTTCGGCGCACTTCTCGGCTATACGGAAAACGAAATCGACACGTATTTTGAGGTGCACCTTGATCATGCCGCGAAAGCGCTCGGCATGACGCGAAATGAACTCAAGCGTCAATTGCACGCGCATTACAGCGGCTTTTGCTTTGACGAGAACGTTTCGACGTCCGTTTACTGTCCTTGGTCGGTTCTGAATTTTTTGGAAGCACCCGAATGCGGCTTTCGGAATTATTGGTTTCAGAGCGGGGGCGACGCCAAACTTCTGATGGCGCATCTTCGATCGCTCAATTTTGGAAGTCCAGCCCAATACAACCGTCCGGCCGTCATCAGCCGGAAGGATTTAGAAGCATCTCAGCCGCCTGAGATCATTTCAGCAGAGGTTCTACTCATTCAATGCGGCTACCTCACCTTCAAAAGGGCTTTGCCGGCAGACTTCTTGGAAGCAGGTTATCCGAATCAGGAAGTCGGTCTCTCCATGGCAGATCTCTACACCGATGAGCTCCTTCGAAACGTTGACCGCATCGCTATCGGCTATTACGACATTCATTCGCTTCTTTCGAATGACAACCTCGGCAAGGTGTCGATGTTTTCAATTGCCTATGGAATGCAATCGACGCTCAAAGACATCCGATAACGGATGAATCGGTTTGCCGCACTTTTTTCGTCCTCCTTCTGATTGGCGCCGGCTTGCCGGCCGCCCTCGAACCGCACGCTTCGTCCGGCGGCAGCGCAATCGAAGTCGACGCCGGATCGAGGCACTGGACACTGGCACACCAATTCGCGAGAGCCCATCTGGAAGTCGAGCGCTTGCTGAGAGAAGGCGCTGACGAGCTGCGAAGCCGCCGGTGCGGGAATGCCTTGCAGGGCAAAGCGATCAGAGAGGTCAGAAAGGCCGTGCTTGTCTTCGAAGAAAAGGCTCGGCAATTCTCGGCTTGGGAGGTGCTTCGAGGGCGGGGCCGCGGGGCCTGAAGCAGCTTCTTTAGCGGCTTCTGAAGCCGCTGCCGCCACAGCTGCAGCAACGGATTCAGCGGCGGATTCTGAGGCGGCAGCCTTGGCAGTGTATGATCTTCCAACGACGGGTGGTTTGCTTTCCGGCCTTGAGAGGCTTCGTCTTTACGCAATTCCACCCTCTTGCGTCTAAATTGCATCCAAATTCTGACAATCCAGCGCTTCTTTTCGAGAAGCGCTCTTTGAATCACCATGAGTTTTGAAGCCGCCCGCGCGCAGCTCGAACGCTGCGGCCTTGCCGACCGGATCCTGGAATTCGAGCCCGGCGCAACAGCGACCGTG
>CALXUL010000352.1 GCA_944391635.1 uncultured Clostridia bacterium
GTCCTGCGATATACTGAAAGAGCCGATTGTCAAATTCAAATCTGTGCTGTCATTTACAGGAGGTAAATATGACACATCGAATTGACAACAAAATTTACAAAGCGGCTCTTTATTGCCGTTTATCCAAAGACGATGATGACCGAAACGGTGACAGTTCCAGCATACAAACACAAAAGTCCTTGCTTGAACGCTTTTGCAGAGGAAACGGTTATTTAATCCACGATTTTTATGTAGATGACGGTTATTCTGGTTTGAATTTTGACCGTCCCGATTTTCAGCGGTTACTTACCGATATTGACAACGGTACTGTCAATATGGTTATAACCAAGGATTTATCAAGATTAGGTCGAGATTACATTCAAACGGGATATTACACCGAAATCTACTTTGCAAAAAAGCGTGTCCGTTATATCGCCGTAAACGATGCCTTTGACAGCAATCGGGATGACAACGATATTGCACCCTTTCGCCATATTCTCAACGATATGTACGCAAAAGACCTATCCCGAAAGGTGAAGTCTGCAAAAAGGCAAAGAGCCTTAAACGGACTATTTATCAGTTCACAGGCACCGTTTGGGTATATGCCTTGTCCCGATAATCGAAATCTGCTGATTGTTGACGAGCCTGCGGCAGAAATAGTACGCCGTATCTTTGCGTTGTCCTTATCGGGCTATAGCGCAAAGAAGATAGCCGAAATTTTGACCGCAGAGGGTGTTATCACTCCCGGAGTTTACAAGTATCAGCAGGGTGATACACGCTTTGTACGATACTTAAAGGACGGTAAAAACCGTTGGTGTTATGAAACGGTGCAGACCATTTTAAAAGATCGGGTTTATGTCGGGGATATGGTAAATCACAAGGCAGAGGTGGCAAACTACAAAACCAAACAAAGAGTTATGCTACCCCAAAATGAGCGCATTGTGGTTGAAAACACCCACCAAGCCATTATTGACCGTGGGGACTGGCTGACCGTTCAGCAGCTTGTTCACGCAAGACATAAAGCACCGCACCATAATTTTGAAAACATATTCAGAGGAATGGTATTCTGTGCCGATTGCGGTAGCCGTCTTTGTATGGGAACGAAACAGCGAAACGGAAAGTATTATCATCATTACCGTTGCAATAATCACTATCTTAATCCCGACAAATGCCCAAAACCGCACCAAATTTCTTATACGGTGTTATACCAAAACATTTTGGAACGAATACAGCAGCTTACCAAGGCGGTAGAAAATGACGAGGAGTTTTATGCCCTTGTGCAGATTAAAACCGCTGACAATCTGCCACCCGATTCCGCTTTGAAAGAAAGGTATTCTATCGAAAAACGGATGGCAGAATTGTCCGGTAAAGTACGAAAGTTGTTTGACAGTCACGCTGACGGTGTTATTGATGATCGCAACTATGAAATGCTGATGAAAGATATTCATGCAGAGCAGGAAAATTTAGAGCAAAAGCTATCTGCCTTACAATCTAAAATTTCACAGCAACATAATACCGAAATATCCATTGAGCAGTTCAGAGAGACCGTCAGGGAGTGCCTTAATGTTACTGAATTAACACCGTATATTCTAAACAAGCTGATTGCAAAAATTGAAATCGGTTGTTTAGAAACAGTTGATGGTCAAAAGCAGCAAGTGGTTAGTGTTTGGTGGAAGATTACTTGTTGATATTTTGCAAATCCATAATATTAATAAACTCTCTTCTTAATCGTTTGTGCTTTGTGATGGCAAAACCGTCTTTTTGCTTTGCTATATAGATGTTTTTTCCACCAAAAGAAACACCAACAGGAAGCCTACCGTTTTTTAAGCCTTGCTGTATATTGCTGTTAACCAGTTTCTGAAAATCGGGAGTAATACGGTCTACACAAAATACAGATATCATATCAACTGTGTCTGTTATGGTTTCGCAACCATAATACTCCTCAAGTATATTCGTGATGCTGTCGTTAGCGATATCTAATAATTCATCCGACAGCTCAGGAACACGAATAATTGTAAAGCAAGCTAATGTCCAAAATTTGGGTGTTCTTAAATACACCGTTACATCCCCATCAGGTGAAATTGGCACGGTTTTTTGCAATTGATATTTTTTTTGCATAAGTCGCATCTGTAAGAAGTCCAAAAACTCATTATACGAGGCAAATGCAAGCGGCACTTTTTCTGCTTTAACAGGCTTTTGCTTTAATCCACCAAAAATCGGTAGCAGTATCATAAACAAAATACCCACACCAAAAAATGTGAAAAGAATTATATTAAACACAGTTTCAGTTTTTTCGCGCGTAAGCATAGACCAAAAAATACTGCCCGGAAAAATCATAAACAATAAAATCATACCAATAACCATCAGGGTTTTAAGAATCAATTCTTTTGTTCTGTCACTCATGCAAATTACTCCTCAATTTCCGAATCTCTGTATCAGGGAAAAATATTACGAATGGTTGTTGACCTTGTTTTGAGCTCTGATTAAACGAATATTTAAGACATTCAATACCATACAAAAGAGCAGATTGAGTTAATGTTTGCAATTCGGATTTTCTTGCATACTTGCCAAAAAAAGAACTCACAAATTTTTTCGGCTTAAACCATCCCTTGTTGGTAGGCACAATTTTTCCGGCTATTTTTCCTGTTACTGAATAGATAGTTCCATATTCTGCTGTATCGTTTAGAACTGTTTTAGTGGAATCAATTACATTCTCTAATGTCACCTTTTTGGTTGCTGTTTGACCGTTAAGTCGTGAAATATATGGAATATATGATGCCGCTTCGTTTGTTAACGATTCTGCCGCAGCACTTGCAAAACCTGCCGCCCAAACATTTCCGGTTGCAGCTAATACGCCACCATATACAGCACCGCCTACCGCAGCTCCTATAACACCTTCGTTCCATTTCTTTCCAGTAGTTACATTTGAAACGATTTTTGTGACTCCGCCTGCGATGCCGCCAATAAGTGCACCAGCAACTACCCACCAGCCTCGACCCGTATTGTCTGCACGAGTTACAGGGTTGTTTCCGCAGCATGCGAATAAATTGGTTCCAAGGATGTCATCGTTTATCTGTCCGTCAGCATTAATAAATCTACCAATCTCCGGATCGTAGTATCTTGTACCTGTTAGATAGAATCCAGTCTCGGTATCGTAATAATAGCCTCTGTATTTGAACGGATTATATCTTGCTCCCGTATTTGTTCCGCTGAGATTGTGATTTGTTGTCGTTACATTTCCCCAAGCGTCATATACATAAGATACAAGCTTCGTTCCGCTCGTATTATATACAGCTATTATATCTCCCTGTAGATTCTTCTCAAACAGATATGTATAGAACGTCCCCTCAGCCATACTGTTTGTACGGTACTGCATTCCTATAGGCGAGCCCGACTCGTCATAGAGGTATACTATAAATATGTTGCCAAACTGTTCTGTCAGTATCTGCGAGCCGTTCAGCGTATAATAATGTGTCGTGCCGGTTACTGTCTTGCTTGTTCGTTTCCTTTGGGATGCCGGCGCAACATTTCTGCCGCGCCGGATTTGTGTCGGATATACTTTTTTAAAACTGTCGAGTATTGGGATTTCGTGTATACTTAACCTGCACGCCATATGGCTCAAGTTTTTTGCCATATTTATTAGCATTTCTAAGATACCAACTCAATAATTGGTGATTTCTCCTCACTGTTATAAGAGATAATTAACGACCTCGTCTTTTTATTCAATGGAATTAATATTGCCTTACTAAAACTTGTTGTTATAAATGTGTCATTTTTATAACCACCTATTGCTATAAATGTAAGTTGTTTTGTTTTAATAAGGCTATATTCAAACAACTTTACCTCCATTAGCTTTATTGTACTAATCTGTTCCCATGAAAAAAAGCGAAATTTACTATATATGCCCTTACTATCTATTTTTATTAAATGAAATGCATTTCTATATAATATACCAATAATCGAACTTAATATTACATATAACAATATAGATAACAACACTGCATTTAATAACTGCGAGGAATTAATAATTATTGTAAACAAAATAATACATACAGAAATTGTTGCAGGAGCTAAAAAAGTATATGCGATTAAAAATGGACTCACAAACATATAACATTTATTTACCATATCATCCTCCAAACCACCCTTTTATTGTTGACCATACTTTCTGCGTTACTTCCACAAGGTTAAATTGAAATATGGTATCTGTTGTCGAAGCTGCAACATGAACATCGACACCTGTTCCAACACCCACATTTACTGTACTTCCAACCAATTCATCATTTGCCAAAATAGCTTCACCACCTGCAGAAATGAATTTGTACACCGGAATAGATCCTCCTATATTTAATGCTTCGCCTTCTAAATCATTTACCGAATCCAATTTAGTAAATGAATTCGTTTGAGATATTCCAATTGCCGCAAGTCCGAGTGTAACACCTCCACCATCGCTAAACATATCTGCCTTACTTTTTTGTAGTGCAACATTCCCCTGTGAATCAATTGATAAATTTATAGAAAAAGTTGAACCGCCAAACAAAAAGGCTGATACCGAAAAACCAATCGAATATGTCCATTCTCCAGTAGGATCGTACCCCATTGTCGGGTTATTATTACAATACGCGTACATATTGTAAGCAATCAAACCTGTACCTGTAGAAAGATAGCTATCCGCATTAATAAACCTACCATAAAACGGATCATAGTATCTGCTCTGGAGATAGTATAAACCGAGTTCGGTATCGTAATAATATCCACGGTATGTAAACGGGTTATACTGCGCACCGGCATTGGTTCCCGATATGTTATGATTGGTCTGCTTGAAATTGCCCCAAGCGTCATACACATATGAGATGAGCTTCGTTCCGCTCGTATTATATACAGCTATTATATCTCCCTGCAAATTCTTCTCAAACAGGTACGTGTAGAACGTGCCCTCAGACATGCTGTCGGTGCGGTACTGCATACCTATCGGTGAACCGGATTCATCGTACAGGAATACAAGCAGTTTGTCATCCCACTGTTCGGTAAGTATTTGCGAACCGTTCAATGTATAAGTGTGCTTTACTCCGTCTACTGTCTTGCTTGTTCTTATAACTATTTATAAACATTAATTGTACATATTTTCAGAAATATACTCAGCTTTAGTAACTACCTTAGTTTTAAACCAAATATCAGCATGTCTCTTTGTTTTGCCCTTAATCACATCATAAACTTCCACCCAACAAACAGGGGGAATTAAAAGAACAATATTTCGCATTATAACTGACTCTACCGATGCTTTTTTATTATTAAATTGAACAATTCTCAATCCTGACATTATCTTTCCGAGACTTGCATTTCTAAATAATAAATCTTTAAACACTATGTAAAAAGCTAATATAGGTATAGGAATACTTCTTAAAATCTCAATGCCGAATATTTTATAACTCGGTAAAAAAGCAGACAGCATTCCTACAATTGTTAATATTATCCCCCAATCTATTATTGATGCCATAATCCTTTTAAACCTCATGTTAAAATCTCCTTTATAAATTATCTAACATGTCTTTCTGTCTATCGATAAAGAATAAACAGAAAGACATGTTAATAAAGTTTTATAAGTTTTTCTAATCAAATAACCTTCTGAAAAACTCACTTATGTTAAATCCTACACTTGCATGTCCCCCTACAATAACATGAGCACTAACAGAAACCCCTACTATAACATCCCTGTTACTATTGATAGATACAATTCCTAGTGAAATTTCCGTAGATTTTTCAGAATGTGAACAATTCATTATACTTTGGGAAGACATATCAAGAAGACAATCTTTACAATAGAAATGTTTATCGCCTTTTTCTGAACAATGTTTGTACGTTTCTCCTATAATTTTTGAACCCATACCGATTTCAGAAGAAACTGTGTTCCCAGCAACCGTTGTGCCATCATC
Organism: uncultured Clostridia bacterium; assembly: GCA_944391635.1. Taxonomy (GTDB): domain Bacteria; phylum Bacillota; class Clostridia; order UBA1381; family UBA1381; genus HGM11525. Next base: position 5,913 of record CALXUL010000352.1, read on the forward strand.
AATGCCTAAATAAAAATCCCAATAATGCTCGACTCCAACATTTGAAATCTCTCCACCAATCCCCCATCCTAAGCCAACTTCCGCTTCAATTGATGCATAAAATGCGTTTCCTATATTTGAAAAGAAATCTCCAACTCCTTGCCAAAACTCATTCCACCCTCTACCATTTTGATCGGTAAACATTATTGGATTATTACTGCAATATAAATATAAGTTATATCCCAATACGTCTCCATTTGCATTCAGAATAGAATCCGCATTAATAAACCTACCATATTCCGGGTCATAATATCTGCTCTGGAGATAGTAGAAATCCAGTTCGTAATCGTAGTAATATCCGCGGTATGTAAACGGATTGTACTGAGCGCCGACATTGCTTTCAGATAAGTTATGATTGGTCTGCTTGAAATTGCCCCATGCGTCATACACATATGAGATAAGCCTTACTCCGCTTGCATTATAGACGGCTATTATATCCCCTTGCAGGTTCTTCTCAAACAGATACGTGTAGAAAGTGCCCTCAGCCATGCTGTTCGTGCGGTACTGTATTCCTATCGGTGAACCTGACTCATCATACAGATATACAAG
>CALXUL010000353.1 GCA_944391635.1 uncultured Clostridia bacterium
GATTTTTATTGGCACGCTATGAGACATATGACAGTTACAATGTTCATAAGAGCAGGTATACCCGATACGGTAATACAGCAGTATATCGGATGGTCTGACATATCCATGGTTCCTGTATATTCTGACATCCAGGCAGATGAGCAGCTCGCAATGTATTTTAACGAAAACGGTATTAGTAAGCCAGAACAAAAATCTTTATCTGATATTTAAACAACAGGAAGAAAAGGGGTATATATGAATAGACAAGCATTTATTAAAAACGTTGCAGATTTGCTGCGTGAGAAAAACATAAAGAAACCGATTTCAATTCCAAAACAGGTTTTCCATATCTCGGATAATGATGGCAATTCAAAAGACTTCACAATCAAAAAGACTGATAAATCTGTATTGTACACAAGAAATGATGTCGAGTTAATTGTTGATGCATGTTTGGCTGTAATTGAAGACTCAATAAAAAGAGGCGAACCGGTAAGCTTTCACGGGTTTGGCACTCTTGGTCTGAATTACAGGAAACCACGCACTACAAAATGTGTCGGTACTGATGAAGATATCGTAATTGAAGGACATTATGTCCCAAAGTTCTCTTTTGGAAATAATTTAAAAATGTGTGCAAAAATATATGAATTATCTCTAAATGACAGATTATCTGGAGATATCGCGATTGATGAAGGTGCGGAGGTGTTAGAGAGCCATGTCGATTGAAATGAGTTCCGACTCCGCCGTTTGCTTTAGATGCGGAACAAAATATGGAAGACGAAAAGGATACTTTCCGGTAAGTTACGCTATACAGCATAAAGGAGTTGGATATATACCAATATGTAAAACGTGCATTGATACAATGTATAATACATACCTGTCTCAGTGTAACAATGCCAAAGATGCAGTTCGACAGATGTGCCGTAAACTTGATTTGTATTGGAGCGAGTCTGTATTTGAAATAGTTTCAAGAAAAAGCACAACCCGCTCTATGATGACACAGTATATCCAGAAAATAAATACTGTCTCATATGCTGGGAAAAGCTATGATGATACGCTCTCCGACGAAGGTACACTGTGGAATTTTGGCGATTCATATTCAGATGATATTGATGATAATACACAGACCAATGCCTCTGATAATGTCGAGGTATTAGAAACTCCAGAAGAAATAATTCTGTTCTGGGGTTCTGGATACTCAGATGAGATGTATCACGAATTAGAACAGAGGCGGCAATATTGGATGTCAAAGTTTCCAGAAGGCACAGAACTCGATGTAGGTACTGAAGCTCTGATACGACAAATATGTTCGCTTGAGCTTGATATCAACCGAGACAGAATTGCCGGAAAATCTGTTGATAAAAGTGTAAACGCACTCAATAACCTTCTTGGAAGTGCTAACCTAAAGCCAACACAGCAAAAGCAAGACGGAGATAATTCAAATGAAAACACGCCGTTCGGGGTTTGGATAAGAAGATGGGAGACACAGCGACCAATTCCAGAACCAGACCCTGACTTAGAAGATGTAGATGGAATCGTTCGATATATTAGCGTATGGTTTCTCGGGCATCTCTGTAAGATGCTCGGAATTAAGAATACATATTGTAAATTGTATGAAGAAGAAATAGATAAAATGCGAGTAGACCGTCCAGAATATGAGGACGAAGATGACGAAACAGTATTCAATGATATATTTGGGAATAACAGTTCTATAGAGGATACTGATGAATCGAATTAACAGAATACTTGCTGGCGTATCAATATGGTGTGCCTATTACAGAAGTAATCCTCACAGGTTTGCTCACGATTATCTTCATCTGAATCTACATCTATTTCAGAAAATATTACTTGTTATGATGAACTGGTCTTCCACTACCGTTTTCATAGGCAGTCGAGGAATAGGTAAATCATTTTTGAGCGCCGTATTCTGTGTGATACGATGTATATTATATCCAGGAACTAAAATATGTATTGCTTCCGGAACACGCGGACAGGCCATCAACGTATTAGAAAAAATAATCCTAGAATTAAAACCGAATTCTCCAGAGCTTGCTATGGAGATTGACGATAAACAGACAAAGATAAACGGAACAAATGCGCAAATCGTATTCAGAAACTCTTCATATATAAAGGTAGTAACGGCCAGCGATTCCGCAAGAGGTAATCGAGCAAATCTGCTTTTATTGGATGAGTTCAGAATGATTGCAAAGGATGTCATTGATACAATTTTAAGAAAGTTTCTTACACAAAAACGTATGCCAAGGTACGAGGCTCTTACAAAAGAGGAACGCAAAGCTGAATATGCAAAAGAGAAAAATAAAACAATGTATCTCTCTTCTGCTTATTTTGTTGACCATTGGAGTTATCTTAAGTGTACTGATACTTGTCGATTTATGATAGATGACAGGAAGAAACAGTTTGTATGCGGTCTTCCATATCAACTTTCAGTGTCTGAAGGGCTGCTTGATGCAGAAACAGTCGCTGATGAAATGGCAGAGACTGACTTTAACGAAATAAAATTTCAAATGGAATATGAGGCACTGTGGTATGGAAACACAGATGGCTCATTTTTTGATTATAATTCTATTTCCAAAAATAGAAAAATTAAATATCCAATGTTGCCAGATAGCCTTGCATCAAAGCTGGGGAATTCTCAAAACGTAAGAATTCCTCCAAAACTGAATGGAGAAATTAGGATATTATCAGCGGACATTGCGCTGATGACAAGTAGAAAAAATAATAATGATGCTACTGCTGTTTTCATAAATCAGCTAATGCCGACAAAGGCAGGAAGATATACCAGCAATATCGTGTATGCGGATGTTTGCGAAGGATTACGAACAGATGACCAGGCTTTGATGATAAGAAAATTATTTGATGAGTACCAGTGTGACTATATTGTTCTGGATACAAACGGTATAGGACTTGGTGTCTACGATTGTCTTGCAAGAGATATTGTAGATACAGAAACTGGAGAAATCTATCCGGCTGTATCATGCTGCAACAATTCTGAGATGGCTGAAAGATGTACTGTAATAGGCGCTGAGAAAGTTGTATGGTCTATTAAAGCAAGCGCGCAATTTAATTCTGATTGTGCATATCTTCTGCGAGAAGCGTTCCGAAGTGGTCGAATCAGGCTACTGTGTACAGAGTATGAAGCTGATGAAATATTGAGCGATATCCGTGGATATTCATCATTAAGCGCTACAGAAAAATTAGAATTGCAAATGCCATATATTAATACCACTTTGCTTGTTGACGAACTTACAAAATTACAGCACGAAGAATCAGGTGGAAAAGTTCGCGTATTTGAGCGCACTGGAATGCGTAAAGACCGATATTCCAGCCTATCGTATAACTACTATGTCGCAGTACAGTTGGAAAATAAGATGAGTAAGCGTCAAAGCATCAGTGCAACATCGTCTGATGTGTTTGTGATTAAACCACCAAGCTATAAAGGGAAAACAAAAGGAAAGGCGGTGAGTACGATAAATGTCAAGAATAAACGTGCGAGCTGGCTCTACTAATCAGAAATCTGATAATAATTTTAGCGGGTATATTGGGATATCAAGCAAGTTTGCTCAGCTAAATAAATTAATTATGAGAGACCTGAACAATAATACAGGTGCTCCCACATTTTCTTTATATTCCAAAGATGATATACAGACCTACCTAAGTAACCCGTATACATATGAGAAACAGCTTCGCAAGGCAGTAACTTACATTTATGGAGCAAGCAGCCATTTCCGTAGACTGATTCAATATTTTGTTGGTTTATCTGATTTAGCATACGTTGTAGAGCCATACAAAATTGACCCAAATAAAACAAATGTAAAAACTTTAAACAATAATTATAGAAAAGTTTTGAACATACTGTCATCAATGAGCATTAAAACGCAAATGCCAAAGGTGTTAACTGTATGTTTGCGTGAGGATGTGTTTTATGGAACATTGTGGGTGACAAATGACAGTATTACGGTTCAGCAGTTACCAAGCGACTACTGCTCTATCTCTACAATAGAGGGAAATGTTCCTAATGTAACATTTGACTTTTCTTATTTTGATTCAAACAGTGCGCTTCTTGAATATTACCCACAAGAATTTCAAACAAAATACAGACAATACCAATCAAGCAGAATGACCAGATGGATAGAATTGGATTCTCCGACATCATTCGCTATTAAGTGCAATAGTGATATTTTGGACTATGCTCTCCCACCGTTCGCCGGGTTATTAAGAGAGCTTTACGACATAGAGGATTACAAACAATTAAAAGAGACAAAGACTGCTCTTGAAAATTATGCGATGATTTCAATGAAACTTCCGATGGAGAAAGACGGAAGTTGGGGAATCGACCTAACAAAAGCGCGTGAATTCTGGCGTAATCTTGATTCTGTACTTCCAGAAGAAGTCGGTTCTGTTTTAACACCAATGGACATTGACAAAATAAGTTTCGAGAAGGCAAATACCGGAGATACCGATACAGTGTCCGAGGCAGAACAACATATGTTTTCTGCTGCTGGCGTCTCTTCTTTATTGTTTAACAACGAAAAGGCATCTGCGAATGCACTGCTATTATCAATCAAAGCAGACCAGGCAATTACATACGGTATTGTGAAAAATATTCAAGATGCAATTAATAGGTTCTTACAGTCACAAAGTTATGGCAAGAATTTCAAAGTTAATTTCTTAGATGTTTCACCTTATAACAGAAAGGAAGTCGGAGATGCATATCTCAAAGCTGCATCTTATGGATTACCCACAATTTCTGCATACGCTGCTTCACAAGGAATTGGACAGGCAGAGCTTGATTCTATGAGTTTTCTCGAAGGTTCCGTGTTGAATTTACAGGAAATGTTTAAGCCAATCCAAAGCTCTTCTCAGCTAAGCTCTGCATCTTTAGAGTCAAACGCTGCAACTGATGAGGGAGGCGCTCCAACAAAATCTATTGGAGAAGTTTCTGATAGCCGGGAGACCAACGCTGAAAATGAGTAAGGGAGAATTGGAATGAGCCATTTTATATATGTATTTACTGAAAAAGAGCGAGATGTACTGCTTGCATCTAATTTTGCTTTGATTAAATCTGATGAGTACAAAAAGATATATGTATTTGAGAATAAGGAAGAACTATGTTTTGACTTGCAGCAAGTCAATGCTGTTTTTTCCGATACTCTTACATTTTAATTAATTTATCACTGCCTCGCACAGATATGTGCGGGGCTTTTTATATGAGGAGGTTAGGATGGATAAGGTCTTAAATATGACATTTGCATCGTCTCTAACCAATCTATGTGAAGTCAATTCTTCATTCGATACCGGTGTGCTGAGAATATGCTACACCGGAGAAAATCGAAATAAATCATTTTTTTCAAAAGAAACTATCGTAAAGAGCATTCCAACAATATACAACTGTCCAATTGTTTGTAATTACGATAGGGAAACTGACACGCTTGGCGGTCATGATATAGAACTTGTTTGCGATGGAAACGGTGCTTTAAAACTGATTAACGCAACGACTCCTGTTGGTGTGATTCCAGAATCCGCAAAGGTGTGGTTTGACGATTATGAAGAAGATGACGGAACAATTCACGAATATCTTTACGCTGAAGTCCTGCTTTGGAAACGACAGGAAGCGTACCAAAAGATTAAAAAAGATGGGATTACTGCTCATTCTATGGAGATAAAAGTAAAAGATGGAAAGTCAATTGACGGAATCTACCATGTTGACAATTTTGAATTTAATGCTTTCGCATTAATAGGTGTCAAACCGTGTTTTGAAAGTTCAGCTCTTGAGTTATTTTCACAGAATGTTTTTACGCAAAAAATGTCCGAGATGATGCAGGACTTAAAGGAAACATTTTCAACGGTCAGTACCTTTAATAAGGATGACAATACACACCCACAAGAAAATTCTACGGAAGGAGGAGAAAGGGTATTGGATGAGAAGATGAATTTAGCTGCCAAATATGGCATTGATGTTAATACTCTTGACTTTTCTATTGATGATTTGTCATTAGAAAAGCTTACAGAAAAATTTGAATCCATGAAGAAAGATAATACAAATCCAGAGCCTGAGAGCAAATTTGCTCTGATAAGTAATGTAATCGATGAGATTAATCGTGTTCTTTCTGTCGAAAAGGTAACTCGTGATTGGGGCGAGTGTCCGAGATACTGCTATGTAGACTGCGATACTGAAATCGGAGAAGTGTACTGTTGGGATAGAAATGACTGGCTTCTTTATGGATTTAAATTTGAGGTTGATGGAGATAGCATCACTATTGATTTCAATAGTAAGAAAAGAAAGAAATATGTTATCGAAGATTTTGACGGTGGAGAACAGGCATCTCCTATTGCTCCTGTGTTTGAACTGATTGAAAACAAGCTAAAAGATTACTCTGATATTCAGGCGAAATTTGCAGAAGCAACAAACACAATTGCGTCTATGGAGTCAGAACTCACTGAGCTTAGACAGTTCAAGGCAGATACAGAAAGCGCTATTTCTGATGCCAAGATTGAAGAAGTATTTTCTAATTTTGCAGATTTAGCCGGTATTGAAGCCTTTGAATCGCTCAAAGAACATTGTAAGGAGTATGACCTGGATGCCCTTGAGGAGAAATGCTATGCAATCAGAGGAAGGAATCGTTCTGATATGAAATTCTCTGCCAAAGAGAAAAATCCTAAACTGAAAGTACCAAAAACAGACTTTTCTAACGAGCCTTATGGCGGACTTTTCGTGAAGTACGCTAACGAAGGCTCTAATTAATAACAGGGAGGTAATTTAATATGGCTGAGACCAAACATGCTGTTGTAAGAACGGACAATATGACTGGCACTGATGTAAGAAGTCAGCTTGTGTCCATTAAATATATGGGTGCTAACGGTGAAACACCCACTGCTATTGACAATGGTAACGTTCTGAAGGTTGGAGACCTTCTTGATGGAGAGCGTGAAGTATATTGCGGAGAAACACCTGCTGCTGCGGATGCCATTACAGATATCGTACTGATTGCATCTGTGGAGGTGATGTATGACGAGCGCAAGAAAAATCTTGATGAGTACGAGAATGAAGCTGGAAAGATTTGTCGCGGATATCGTCTCAATCACGGAGATATCTTTTCCGTAACTGCTGAGGCTCTGACTGGAACTAAGGCGGTTGGCGATGTTGTAGAACTTGCTGCCGGAACAAAACTCAACACTGCTGCTTCTGCCACTGCAAGCACAACTTCTGTCGGTTCTATCATCGCGATTGACACCGTTGGAAGACATACATACTACGTTGTCAAAGTTGACTAATTAAGGAGGTATATACGACATGGCTGAAATGAACGATATTGTAAGACTTGCCGTTGATGCGTACAGGGGCAATGTTGAAAAATATTCTGTAAAACAGTCTCAGGATACTCTGCGCAAGGCTCTTATCGAGAAAAATAATGGTAAGACATATCTTGATTATAGAGATATCAGAGATGGTAAGTGTAATGGTCTGTTCACTCTGATTGAGCAGATTCTTAGTGTAACAGTTGTAGAGGGTCTGCAGGGCGATGAGTATTTCAATAACCTTGTAGAATTTAGAAATGTAGCTGAGGGGGATTCTCCTGTATTCACCGTTGCTGACAATAATCTGTTTGTTATTGCTGAAGCCGCTGACGGTACTCAGGGAGTGCGCAGACAGAGACTGAGCGGTGTAACAGAGACGACTATTCCTACAACTCTTAAAGTTGCACGTATTTATGAGGAAATGAACCGTGTACTGTCTGGTCGTGTAGATTTCAACGAGATGATTAACAAGGTTGCAGAATCTATTAATCAGAAACTCCTGAATGATATCTATACGCTATGGACAAGCGCTACTGCTAACCAGCTTGGCGGAACTACATATTTCCCGACTGCCGGTGCATATGATGAGGATACTCTGCTTGACCTGATTTCTCATGTAGAGGCTGCTGCTGGCGGAAAGCCTGCTACTATTATCGGTACAAAGAAAGCTCTGAGAAGTATCAAGGAAAGCATCATGAGCGACGGTGCAAAAGATGAGCTTCATAACATGGGTTATGTTGGAAAATTCTTCGGAACACCTGTTGTAGCTACTCCTCAGAGACATAAAGTTGGCTCTACAGAGTTTGTGATGAGCGACAAAGTACTTACGATTGTTGCTGGAGATGACAAGCCGCTTAAGGTTGTATACGAGGGAGACCCGATTGTTATGATGGGCGACCCGATGAACAATGCTGACTTCACTCAGGAGTATCTGTATGGTGTTAAATACGGTACTGGTATTGTTCTTGCCGGAAGCAACACTGGAATCGGAAGATACGAAATGTCCTAAGAAAAACTTAAAATAACTCCGGCAGGCATGAGTCTGCCGGAAAGAACGAAAGGAAATAATTATGCCAAATACACAGAGAACACGAAAAACTAATAATCGTAATGAGAATACAAATAACGTAGAAGCTCCTGTATCAGAGCAGACGGCAGAAAAGGCTTCTGTCCGTCGTAAACCAATCATCCCCAAAGATATTGATGCATCACAGTTCGTGACAGTAAGAAATGGATTTCAGGGCAAATTAGTATATGTCAGCAAAAGAACTGGAGAGACATTTATATGGGAAGAATTTGGTTCCGAGCAGGAAATGGAGTTAAGAGAACTTCGCAATGCAAAGAATTCTTATAAAACATTTTTTGTAAATAACTGGTTCATGTTTGATGAAGATTGGATTATTGATTATCTTGGAGTTCGGCAGTATTACAGACACGCCCTCCCAATTGATGGGTTTGATGATGTATTTAAGCAGAAGCCTGCCGAATTAAAAAAGACCATCAATGCTCTGTCGGAAGGCCAGAAAAGGTCTGTTGCTTATCGGGCAAAAGAATTAATTTCGGAACATAAGATTGATTCTCTGTCCGTGATTACGACTCTGGAAAAAGCTCTTAATATTGAGTTGATTGAAAAATAGGAGGTACGATATGAGCATTACTTATGATGCGATTACAAATGCCTTCTTATCAAAGATTACTGAATTTGAGTTTCTGCAAATTCCAGAAGAAGACAGAACAGCTATTATCGACGGATACATCAAACGCTCTGCGGCAGGATTTAAAAACGTATGTCAATACGATTTGTCCATGTTTGATGATACATTAAGAGAGTTCACAGATGATTTTGATGAATCTGATATTGATGAGATTATTGATATTTTGACAGAAGGGATGCTTGTACATTGGCTTAAGCCATATTTGTATAAACAGGAATTACTTGAAAATTCACTGAATACTGCTGATTTTACAACATACTCTACTGCTGAGCTTTTGCTGCGTGTCGGGAATGCATATGCAAAAGCACAAAAAGACTATACTCAAATGATTCGTGAGTATAGTTATAACCATGGAGATTTATCGGAGTTGCATTTATGATTAATACGTCCGTAAATATCCCTATCTCTGACGAGATGCTTTGCAATTATTTTAAATCTCTCGTGAATCGATTCTTTAAGATTCTCCCGATACGAGAAGGAGGAGAAAAAACTCTTCCGATTTACATTCAAAGTCTACAGTCAGAAATTCTTGGTTGTAAAGAACTTATCTGTGAACTGAAATATGATTCTAATTTTCTAACTCTCACTTCTATCTTGCAGTACTTATATGATAATCCAGACTGCCCTATCCCCGATGTCAAGCGGGAGGTCTTTAGGGCTATAGGTATCTGCAATAAAATGAAATCGAACTACGATAAGGCGGTGTAAATATGAATGCATGGGATATGTATAAGAATAGAATCACCGCGCATGGTGGTTCAAAGCGTAATGCTGCTTTTATAAGGGAGTCCCGGTTTATTCAGACTAGGCTACCAGATAACCTGTCATATCAAACCGTAACAGTTTATCCTAGAGAATACGGATTCAATATAAATTCTGAAGATGCACAGTTACACTGCATATCCCAAAATGTCGCTATTATAGATTCAGATAATCTGAATGAAAAGATTATATGCTCTATGCCGTCCGAGGACTTACTCCTCGGCTCTCTCATTTTTTGGATGGATAATTATTGGCTTGTCTGCGAACGTGATGCCAACACCACTTTATATACCAAAGGAAAGCTTCTTCAATGTAATCACCTATTGAAATGGATTACAAGTTCTGACGAAATCATCGAGCAGTGGTGTATTGTAGAGGACGGAACGAAGTACTTAACCGGAGAATATGAAGATAGAAACTTTGTTGTAACCCGTGGTGATTCAAGAATATCGGTTCAGCTTGCTAAAAATATTCATACGAATGTTCTTAATCGTGAGAATCGTTTTCTTATAGATGACGATGACTCTCCTCATAAGCTTGCCTATCTTTTAACCAAGCCGTTCAAGAAAGGTGCGACTTACAACGGAGAAGGAACTTTCAAGTTCGTATTGCAGGAAGTAACCGCTACAGAATATGACAATCATGAACTTGGCATCGCTGATTATTATATCCATTTCCCCAAAAATGAAGATATGGGTGACGATGCTGAAAGTGATGAATATGAAGAATTGCCATCTCATGCGGATGACGATGAGGGAAAGAAGGTGTGGATATAAATGCAATTAGAAGATTTCTTTGATTATAAGAACAAACTAATGGAGGATATCCTCACCAACGAATCTATTGTTCATCTCATCAATAGTGATATAGATATGCAAAACGCACCTTCTCTGGCATATACTCAGGTTTTCCCGTTAGAGTATGTACCTGAGACGGTTCAAAGCGGAGCTACATATATATGCTTTGATGTAGATATACAGGGGGTGTCAGGGAAAACATTCCTTACGCCAATTTTATATATATGGATTTTTACACACAGGAGCAATCTTCGTCTTCCTGAAGGTGGTGTCAGGGTAGACAAAATTTGCTGTGAAATATGCAAAGCAATAAACGGAAGTATGGAGTATGGTCTTGGAGAACTTAATTTATACAATGTAAAGCGATTTGCTCCGATGACAGATTACCAGGGAAAGGTTATGTCATTCACCGCAAGAGAATTTAACAGACAATATAATGGGAAAAAGGAAATTCCTGCTAACAGGAAAAATCCATAATGTCAACGTTAAATTTACTGTATAAAAGGGAATACAAGATTAACGACTCCATAAAAATTATAATTCCGTCCGTAGGGGAAATTGTCGATAATGAAGATGATTATTATAGCCTTATCACTGTATTAACGGCAATGCCAATTGATTTAATGGTTCCTCTTGATGAGGCAGGGATTGATTACACGCAAATCAATGACTATGAACTGTTTCTAATTATGTCTGAGGGAATAAAGAAACAAGATACTCATCTTGTATTCGGGGATTTAGATTTTACAAAATTTGAAATCTCCGTGAATCCTCATAACGGGAGTCTCGTATTGCGAGACGAAGTTAACGACATCACAATAGACCGCTCTATATATGTTCAAATATCGGCAGTTTTAAGAAAAATACACCACCTAAAAAAGAATAGACGAAAACCAGCAAATCAAGAAGCTAAAGAATATATGATGCAAAGAGCAAGAGAAAAAATGCGACGAAATAAAAATAAGACGCAAGAATCTCAGCTCGAACCACTCATAATCGCATTGGTAAATACAGAACAATATAAATATGATTTTGAGGGGACAAGAGAACTCTCTATTTATCAGTTTAATGAAAGTATTCGCCAGATTATACATAAGGTCGATTATGACAATAGAATGTACGGCATATATGCCGGTACAGTTAACGCAAAAGAGTTGAGCCAAAAGGAGCTTAATTGGTTGGCTCACGATTAATTTAACAGGGAGGAAAGCGTATATGAATATCAATGATATTACAATCACCAGTCTTGAGACTATCAATGCTTTTGATGTCGTTACCGGTGCATATAAATTTACACTGGATGAGCTTCAGAATGCTACTATTGCTCAGACTGAGGAGAAAGTAGATATTACAGGTAAGCGTGGCCGTAAGCTGACAAGTCTGAAACGCAACAAAGCAGTTACAATCAGCGGAACTAACGGTATGGTATCCGGAGGTCTGCTTGAAGTTCAGACCGGAGGTGCGTTCAAGAATCAGGCAACTGAGGTTATGTGGACAGACTATCTGACTGTAAAGTCTAATGCAGCAACTACGCTGTATAAAGCAGTTGGAACTACTGGTGCTGAAATTGAAGCTCTGTACACAAAGAATAGCGATGGAACAATGGGAAATAAACTTGAGCAGGATGCCACTACTTCTGCTGGAAAGTTTGCATATACTCCTGATACCAAAGCTCTGACATTCACCGGCATTGATGACGGAACTGAAATTGTAGTCTTTTATAAGAGAAAGATTACAGCAGATGTCCTGGAAAATGACAGCGAGCATTACTCTGGAAAATGCGCTCTGTATGTAGACGCTCTCGGCGAAGATAAGTGTGCAAATGTATATCGCATTCAGTTCTACATCCCTAAGGCTGACTTCAATGGAGAATTCAGTCTCGAAATTGGAGAAAACCAGACGGTACATGCATTTGACGCAGAAGCACTTGCAGGTGCGTGTGGAGCAGGTGGAAATCTCTGGACTTACACTATCTTCGGCGCTGACACAGAAGACGCTGATTGAAGAGAACAGGCATTGTCTACCAACAACGGAGAAACCGTGGTAGACAATGTTAATAATAATATTGTGACTGAAGTAGGATGGTGGGAATAAATGGCAAAAGCTACTAAAATCTGCAAGGTATGTGGCAAGGAATATGAATATTGCCACACAGCGAGTAGAATTGCAGGCGCATTCAGATGGCAAGATGTTGCATGTTCCCCCGAGCATGGTAGTATCTACTTTACTAAAGTTATGGAGTCCCGTACAAATGATAAGCCCATGTCTTCTGAAGAAGTACATCACGAAACTCATAATTATGAAAGTATGGGTGACGATGAATACGATGAGCTTTTTGAAGAGGAATTTGAAGACAGCGAGGACGAGCCTGCAATATATAAATAATGAAGTAAAGGCTGCATCTTATGTTGGTGCGGCCTTTTTACTCTTATGAGGTGATGAATCATAGAACGTACAAAATTTAATGTAGATAAAAATACAGAAAAAAGGACATGTGATGGGATTGTGTTCGACTCTGTGTTAGAAATGAAATTTTACCGAGATGTTATTCTTCCCAAGATGGAAAGCGGCGAAATTATATATTACGAGCTGCAAAAGAAATACATCTTACAGGACGGGTTTGAACATGATGGGAAAAGAGTGCTTCCAATTACATACATTGCAGATTTTTATATCGAATATTCTGATGGTCGTATCGAAGTTATTGACATTAAGGGTTGTCCAGATACGACTGCAAAAATCAAAAGGAAACTCTTTTGGTATAAGTATCCAGACATCAATTATCAATGGATAACTTATGTGAAAAAATTCGGTGGATGGGGATGTTATGATGAATTCAATCGTCTTAGACGAGAAGCAAAACGAAGGAATTGTATACCTAGCAAAGAATAATATAAATGGAAAATGTATGTTGGAATAACAACACGACCGTTAAAAAACAGAATAAGCGAGCACAAATATGATAGCATCAACAGAAAGTCTAATCATAAATCGCATTTTCACAATGCGATAAATATGTATGGATTTGAAAATTTTACATTTACAATTATCGAGTTTGTTCATACTGATAATCTATATGATTTGGTTAAATGTCTACATTCACTTGAACGATATTATATCAAAAAATATCAAACAAACAATAAAAATATAGGATATAACTTAACAATTGGTGGAGAAGGTACTTCAGGATATAAACTATCCACAGAGCACAAGGCGCTTATAAGTAAGATACATAAGGGTAAATGCTTATCTGAAGAGCATAAAAAGAGAATTAGTGAATTTATGAGCGGTAACGATAATCCGCGCAAGGGGAAACACTTAAGTAATGAAACAAGAAAGAAAATTAGCAATTCACACAAGGGGCTTCTCAGCGGAGAAAAGAATCCTATGTACGGCAAAAAGCGTCCAGACCTTTCACGTCGAAATTTAGAAAACGGATATGTGGTATGTCAAATTAACCCAGTTACAATGCAAGTCATACATACTTGGGATTCATTGCGTGCTGCTTCAAGAGGAACGGGATATTCAAGAAGCTGTATATCAGATTGTTGTAATCACAAGACAAAATTAAGTCATGGTTATATATGGGAATATGAAACAAATTTAAAGGAAGCAAGGGAGGATAATATAAATGTCTGAAAATAAAATTAATATCGATGAATTCAAAGCGGCGATTAATGCTATCAGTACTCCTGATGCTGTTGTTGAGTGGCATGGAATCGAAATGACGATTAAGAGGCTTTTATCTCTTGAAGAGATGCTTACATTTGTGAATGATGTCGTTTCTTCTTGCTTTGAAGAGAAAACTGGAGAGTATATTCCAGAAATTAAAGACTTTGCTATAAGATGCTCTATTATGGAAAGCTATGCTGGATTCGTACTTCCAAGTGATTTATCAGAAAAATACAGCATGATATATAACTCAGACATCGTTTCATTTATTGTCAAGCATATTGACAAAAATCAGTTTGAGTCAATTCTATCTTCTATTGATGACAAAATTGAGCACCAGGCACAAAACAATATCGAAGCAATTAATAAACAGATGAATGAACTTATTGCGGGATTTTCAACGATTGAACAGAATTTGTCAAATATCTTTGGAAATATAGATAGTGATACGATTTCAAAGATTGCCGGTGCAATTGTTGACGGTTCTTTTGATGAGAAGAAACTCGTTGACGCTTTTAAAGCTCCGGAGAATAATGACGGTAAAATCGTTTCGATGCCTAAGAAAGAGCAATAACTATGGCTTCTATTAATATGAATTCCATTCTCGCAAAAGCGAAAGCTCACATGGGTAGTGCTTCCGGTCAAGCAAAGGTAGATGATATTGTGAACAAAGTTATGCTTGGAAGTATACGCCTTGAGTCCGGAGGAACAACACATACACCAGAAGAGGCTGCATCCAAATTTATTGAGGTACTACGTAACTCTATATCAAGTGCGGGATTAAGTGCGGGAGCTATTGAGGCAATATCAGATATTTCTCATGGTTCAGCGCATATGATTGGAGATAATATATATATCATAGATGTATTCTTCGTAGGCGATATGTCTCGACCATCTTTGGATGAGTCAAAGTACGGAAGCATTAATGATATAGTTGCTTTGTTTAACAATGGCGTAGACCATACAATGAGGCCGGTTCACGGTCTTTGGCATGGAAAGGAAACGTGGAGCAGGACTGTTATACCGGGAACACACTTTATAGAGCAAGCCGTGTCTGACTTTATGGGTAACTACGCTTCTGAATATAATGTTATCAATATATCTGTTGAAGGAATATAAACATAAAACAATTGCGTGAAGGATTGGCATTTCGCCAATCCTTTTCTTTATATAAAAAGGATGGTGAGAGAAATATGGCTGATATTTTATTAACGGTCGGTGTGGATACCTCGCTAAGTTACGCAGAGTTTCAATCTGGAATTACCAGTTTGGTATCCAAGATTAACTCGAATCCACCTAAAATCAAAATATCATTTGATATAGACCAGACTGCAGCAAACAAGTTAAAACAGCAAGTTAGTTCTATGTATACTTCGCTAGGCAAAAGCGGAAACGGAGTGTCTGGAACTTCATATATGCAGGGGATTGCAAATGGTGCGAAGGCTGCAAATTCGCAAATCTCCGCTACAAAGGCACACTTGAATGCTGTAAATGCTGCACTTAAGGAAATCAATGCGACAAATACATCTATCACTGCCTCATATAGAAATCTTTCAAAGGTACTCGGAGGTTCGATGGCTACTGGTCAGAACGCATCTGACTTAGGAGCAATGAAGTCAAAGTATCTTGAGTTACAAAATGCAGTAGAGTCGCTTCGTACATCAAAATCTTCTGCCACTCAAGAAGATATAAATAATATTTACAGGCTACAAGCAGAGATGCAGAGCCTTATGTCTACAACACAACAGCGTATTACTACAGAACAAAAAGCTGCACAGGCTGCTCAGAAGGCTGCTCAATCAGAAGCTGAAGCCGCTCGCGAGGCTGCCAGAGCACAGGCCGAAAAAGCTGTACAGGCTGCCGCTGCAGAACGCGCAGAGAAACAGTATTATACAACATTAAATCAGTTACAAACAGCTTTGCGCAACTACTCTTCTGCTGAAACGAGTAGAAACGCTGCAAGCCGTAGTTCATACGCAGCTATTCAAAACGAAGCAAATGCATTAAAACAGTGCTATGCTGCATATCAAAGCGGCTCAATGTCTGTAGAGACATTCAGACAAAAAATAGCATCTGCAAGCACTACTCTTGCTTCAAGCACTGCTACTATTAAAGCGAACGGAGACGCGACTCGTTCTCTAACACAGAGAATGGGAGGACTTGCTTCTAAATTCACATCATGGCTAACTGTGTCACAAGCGGTTATGTACTCAGTCCAGGCAATCCGCAATATGGTGAGTGCTTCAATCGAGCTTGATACAGCCATGACTGAACTTAAGAAGGTAACGGACGAGTCTGATGCTACATATAATAGATTTTTGGAAAACGCGTCATCTCGTGCTTCAGAGCTTGGTGCGTCTTTATCTGATATCGTAAACGCTACAGCGGACTTTGCGAGACTTGGATACAATATCGAAGAGGCCTCCTCTCTCGCCGATGCCGCTACAGTTTACAAGAACGTAGGCGATGGTATTGAAGATATAAGCCAAGCATCTGAAAGTATTATCGCTACGATGCAGGCGTTCGGTATAGATGCAAGTAACGCTATGTCAATCGTAGATAAATTTAACGAAGTTGGTAACAATTACGCAATTTCGTCAGAAGGTATTGGAGAATCATTATTGCGTTCTGCCGCAGCGATGAAAGCTGCAAATAATACGCTTGATGAAACAATTGCGCTTACTACTGCCGCTAATACGATTGTACAAGACCCGGAAAAAGTCGGAACTACATTAAAGACTGTATCCATGTATCTCCGTGCTGCAAAAACAGAAGCAGAACAGGCAGGAGAGTCTACTGAAGGAATGGCATCCAGCGTATCCGACTTAAGAGAAGAACTTCTTCAGCTAACAGGCGGAAAAGTAGATATTCAGCTTGATGAAAATACATTTAAAAGCACATACCAGATTTTGAAAGAACTATCTGCCGTATGGGATGATTTAACTGATATTACGCAGGCTAATATTACCGAAATGGTTGGTGGTAAACGAAATGCAAACGTCGTATCTGCTTTGTTGGAAAACTTTACTATCGCCGAAGAATCGCTAAAAACATCTCAAAATGCCGCTGGCTCTGCGATGAAAGAGAATGAAAAGTTTCTCGACTCTGTACAAGGTAAAATTGAGATAATGAAGGCAAGCTTTGAAGCTCTTTCTGCAAATGTAATGTCGAGCGACATGTTGAAATTCTTTGTGGAAACAGCCACTGCTGCTTTAAATTTAGCTAACGGGATAACAAATGTCGTAGATGCCGTAGGTGGATTAAAAACAGTGTTAATTGCTGTGGCAGGTATTGTTGCGACCATGAAATTCAATGCATTGGTTACACTCGTTACTACAAAGCTTCCAAACGGTATCAAAAAATTAATTTCTCCTATTACATCACTGTTTACAATTATTTCAAGAATTCCAACCGTATTTAAATCATTTACAAGTGGAACTGCTCTAGCAACACAAGGTTCATCAAGATTTGCTACAGCATTGAAAGCTCTTGGAATTTCAGCATCTACTGCTCAATTTGCGATAGGAGCTGTTACCGCCGTACTAACTATCGCAATCGCGGCATACAGCAGTTGGAGAAATAAAATAGAGCAACAGAGACAAGAGGCAATAGATGCTGCTAATGCGTCTGCGGAAGAATCTGCAAATATCATGAATTTGTATTCTGCATACCAATCTGCAAATGCAGCTTACCAATCCAATACTGGCTCAAAAGATGCTCTCACTGAATCCACAAACGCTCTTCTTTCTGCTCTTGGTTATGAGGAATCCGAAATACAATCACTTATTGGAAAGTACGGAGACCTTGACACTGCAATTGATAATATTACTTTAGATTCATTGCAACAAGCAGCAAAAGATGCACAAACAGGGTTCAATGCAGCATACGACAACCTTGTTGATTCGTTTGGAAATGGAAGCGATTTGGGCGAAAATTTCAAAAAAGCATTTGGTTCCGGTACTGGAGCAAGTACTCCGTCTTGGGCGGAAGAAACCGAAGAAATGCAGGACAAGGTTGCCGATATTCTGACAAAAGAAGGATTGGTTAGCGAAAGCAGCGTTGGTTCTCTTGGCGGAGTATTTTTCTTAGATACAGACTCAGTAGAGGGCGTGCTTGAATCTTATGACAAATTAATCCAAGCAAGAGACGCTCTACAGGAAGGATTAACAGAGGAAGAATATAACGATTCTGGCGCTGTTGATATGATTGAGGGAAAGATTTCTGATTTTGATTCTGTATTATCAGAATATATTGACGCGAGAGATTTATTAAACGAAAGTCTTGCAAAGGAAGATATTTTTGAGTCCATTTCTGAAAATGGTATACCTCAGACATCTTCCGAATTAAACAAACTGAAAGAATCTTTAATAGATGCAGCAGAAGAAAGCGATAGATTTTCCGGAACTGGAGATGATATTGCTACTGCTTTCGACAATGCTTTTAACGAATTAGGAGAATATATTCCAGAATTATCTGGTGCGCTAAATCAATCTGCCGAGCTTGCCGACTCCGTATCAGAAATTTATACACAAGCAAGTGAAAATATAACGCAGACTGCGCAAGAAGCATCAGAAGCCGCTTCTACATTAATATCTGGAATAGATGCTGTACAACAGGCTATCGGTGAGCAGCAAAACGGCAAATCAATCTCTATTGAAGATTTTAATTCAGAAGAATTAAAAGATTACCAGAGCGCACTTGAATATACAAATGGCACGATGCAATTAAATGCCGACAAGGTAAAAGAAATTGCAAAAGCTAAAGCAGATGAACAGGTTGCAATTAACAATACCAATAAAGCTCTCGAACAGGCAAAATATCTGGAAAATGCAAAGCAGATTGAAGAGTATCGTCAGAAACTGCGTGATGCAAGTTTTGAAGAGGGAGAAACTGCTGCAAGCGTTCAAGATAGCATAGATGCTCTTCTGGAAGAGAATAGTGCTATAGCAGCAACATGCGAACAGTATGACTTACTCTCCGCTTCTATTCAGGAAGCAGTTGGTTCATATCAGAATTGGTTGAATGCGCAAGGAGCGTCTGACTACGGCGATATGGCAACAGATGCTGTCAGTGCTATACAGCAGATTCGAGACACATATGATGCAAATTCAGAAATTTTCGGTAACTTTGGCTCAAAGAAATTTGATGCAGCTATTGACTTTATTATTCCAGAGTCTGTAGACAGCGAAGATTTAAATGCTATTGAACAATACATGTCGGATTTCAAGAAGTATCTTGTATTCGATGACGATGGAGCCGTTGACGGCTTAAATATTGACAAATTCCTAGAGGATTCTGTCGAAGCCGGTCTTATGTCTTACAGCGACGATGATGGTTTTAAAGTTCTCGGCGGCAAAAAGATGGAAGACTTCGCAGAAGGTCTCAATATGTCTTCCGGTATGGTACAGGCATTCTTCGACGAACTTCAGTTAAAGGGCGCAGATTTTGACTGGGGAGATGAGGCAGTAAAAACGATTGGTGATTTAGCAGTTGAAGCCAACGAAGCTGCTGAAGCTTTACGTAGTGTGGAAGGAAACGAAGATTTAAAGATAAAAATGGACGTTTCCGACTTGTCAACTACAAAAGACCAGATTACAGCACTTGATGCTACTATTGCTGAAATGGATGAAATCAAGGCAAGACCTGATGTAGATGCTTCAAGTATCGAAAATGCAAATGCTGTTATACAGTACTGCTTGACTCAAAAGCAACTATTATCGCAGCCTGACGTTATGCGTGTTGATGTATCTCAAGTAGAAGGAGATATTGGACATGCAATATCACTTCTTCAGCAATTCCAGACTGAGCAAAACAATCTCGAAATACAATCAAAAGTTGGTGCTGATACATCTGAAGCCGAATCAAAAATCAGTTCGCTTACATCTGAAATACAGGGATTATCGCCGGATATTAAAGCGAAACTTAGTATCGACACTACTTCTGCTGAGTCGATTAAAACGTCTATTGCCGGATTGACCGCACAAACTATCAACGTTAAAGCGAACGTAGACGCATCAGCAATCGAAGGATATAATCCAAGTTCAAAAACTTGCGATGTAATATACAATCCGAAAACAGATGCTCTTCCAACATCGTTTGACGCAATTACACGTACTGTAAATTATGCAGCGAACACGAGCAACCTTCCAACAAGCTTTTCAACACTTACACGATATGTGAAGTATGTAAAAACAGGGGATGTATCTGTAAACGGAACCGCTCACGCAGGTGGTACAGCCCGTGTTGGAGGTGACTGGGGAACCGCACCCGGAGGAACAACACTCGTTGGAGAACTTGGACGTGAGATTGTAGTAGACCCGCACACCGGTCAGTGGTACACGGTCGGGGATAATGGTGCTGAATTCAGGGACATTCCTGCTGGCGCTATCGTATTTAATCACAGGCAGACAGAAGACCTTTTGGCTCATGGATATGTTGCAGGCCGTGCATCCGCATTAGTAAGCGGAACGGCTTTAGTTACTGGTGGGTATAAACCGTACAAACCAAGTTCATCTTCTACAAGCAGGAAACCTTCGTCCAGTTCTTCTTCAAGTTATTCCGGTTCCAGAGGTTCTTCTACTTCCAACAAAAGTTCAAGTAGTTCCAAATCATCTAGCAGCAGTTCTTCAGATAAAGAGGATGATTCTGAAATTATTGACTGGATTGAGATTGCAATCGACCGCATCGAAAGAGCTATTGACCGGCTTGCAACCGTAGCAACCAGTCCATTCAGAAAACTTGCAGAACGATTAGATGCCACAAATAATGAGCTGTCTCAGATGTCATATGAGCTTTCATTACAGCAAAGCGCTTATAACAGGTATATTCAGCAAGCGAACTCCGTAGGACTATCTTCCGATTTAGCATCTAAAGTGCAAAACGGCACAATTGATATCACTGAATATGATGGAGATACTGCCGAGAGAATTCAGGAATATCAGGAATGGTACGAAAAAGCACTTGACTGCAATGACGCTATTCTCGAATTAAATGAAAGCATCGCAGAACTATATCAAAATAAGTTCGATGATGTCTCAAACGATTTTGAGAACCAGCTATCTTTGTTGGAGCATTTAACAAACACATACAATAACGGAATTGATGACCTTGAAACCCGTGGTTATCTTGCAAGTACGAAGTACTATGAGGCTTTACAAAAAGTAGAGCAACAAAATATAGATATTCGTGAAAAAGAAATTGCAGACTTAACGAGGGCAATGTCCGAAGCTGTAAATTCCGGTTCTATCAAAGAAGGCTCTGAAGCATGGTATGATTTTCAAAATCAAATCAATGATGTTAAAGAAGCTATTCAAGAATCTGAAACTGCTATGGTTGATTTCGCCAACTCCATTAGAGAAATCAAATGGGAGCATTTTGATTATATACAAGAGCAAATTGGAAATATTGCTGAGGAGGCAGATTTCCTGATTGAGCTTATGGAAAATTCTGACCTATATACCGACAAGGGGCAGTTTACAGATACCGGAATGGCATCCATGGGTCTGCATGGTCAGAATTACAACGTATATATGGCTCAAGCAGATAAATATGCCGAGGAATTGTTGCGGATTAATAAAGAGATTGCAGACGACCCTAATAATACAACTTTATTGGAACGAAGGGATGAACTGCTGGAAGCGCAACGAGAATCTATTCTGGCAGCAGAAGATGAAAAGCAGGCAATCGTTGATTTAGTTCGTGATGGCATAGAAATTGAGTTAGATGCTCTGCAGGAGCTGATTGATAAATATACAGATTCTCTTGATACTGCAAAGGATTTGTATGATTATCAGAAACGTGTTAAAGAGCAAACGTCAGAAATAGCTTCTTTACAGAAGCAAATTTCTGCCTATACAGGTGATGATTCCGAGGAAACACGTTCTACTGTTCAGAAACTGCAGGTTGATTTATCGGACGCAATCGAGGACTTGGAAGAAACACAGTACGATAGATATATCAGTGAGCAAAAACAGCTTCTTGACACTCTGTATAATGAATATGAAATTATTCTGAATGAACGTTTGGATAATGTTGATGCTTTACTGTCTGACATGATTGATACGATAAACGCAAACTCTTCTTCCATCTGTGATACTCTTCTTTCCCAAGCTGATAAAGTTGGATATACAATCACAGAAAATGAAAAGGCTATCTGGACAAACGAGGGAGCTGCGTCTTCTATTATCACTAAATATGGTGAGTCATTCCTGACACAGATGACAACCGTTAATGATGTTATATCAAAGATTGCTCTAAAAATAGGAGCCATGGCATCTGAAAGCGATAAGAAGGCCGAAGATACCATTAATAACACATCATCTACTACACAAGTAGATAAGAACGTAAAGCCGCCGACGACAACTACTCCAAAACCAAGCAAGCCAGCTTCTACTCCGGCAAGTAAGTTTAACGAAGATGTAAAACGCGGAATTGCTACTGCTATATGGGTTTACGGTGGTTCAAGAACTGGATGGGGAAATGACCCTCAGAGAAAACAGCGCTTAACCGCAAAGTTTGGTTCTTCTGCTGCTTCTGCTGTTCAAAGCTATATCAACGCACATGCAAATAATGGAGACTTGTACAGATACTGGGTAAGTACTGGTAAGAGTAATCTATCTCAGTATTATTATAGTGCGTTCAAGAAAGGCGGTCTCGCAGATTATACTGGTATAGCTTGGCTTGACGGTACTCCTTCCGAGCCTGAGATGGTTCTTAACCCGAAAGATACTGCGAATTTCATTGCTTTGAAAGATGCAATGAGAAGCATAGCAGACGGCAACAGCCCATTATCAGAACTGTTTGGAAACGGAAACGGTGCATCAAGTATTTTAGAGCATCTGGCTAAAATAGAGAACCTGTCTTCCGTACCGCACAGCACAAGTATAGGAGATATAACGTACCAAATTAACATACCAATCGACCATGTGCAGGACTATAACGACTTTATGAACCAGATGCGCAAAGACGGTAAGTTTGAAAAGATGGTTCAGTCAATGACTATAGACCGGCTGGTCGGTGGCAGCAAAATGTCAAAAAATAAATATCAGTGGTAAATCCACGGGAGGTAACTTCGGTTGCCTCCCATTTTTGATTGGAGGAATATAAATGAGTAATAGTAGTCTAGTATCTTATACAAAACTTAGTCCAAATCATTCTGGTGCAAGAACACATAGTATTGACAGAATTACTCCGCATTGCGTTGTAGGACAGCTTAGCGCTGAAAGTATTTGCGGATGCTTTACAAGTCCGTCAAGAGAGGCCAGTTGCAATTATGGCATCGGCACAGACGGGCGTATTGCATTATGTGTTGAAGAAAAGAATCGTTCGTGGTGCAGCTCCAGTAATGCAAACGACCAGAGGGCTGTTACCATTGAGTGTGCGTCAGATACAACACATCCTTACGCGATGAACAATAAGGTATACCAGTCCCTTATTAACTTATGTGTAGATATTTGTAAACGAAACGGAAAGAAAAAGTTGTTATGGCTCGGAGACAAAACAAAGTCTCTCAATTATTCTCCGAAGTCTGATGAGATGGTTATTACTGTTCATCGGTGGTTTGCAAACAAGGCATGTCCTGGAGACTGGTTATATAGTCGTCTTGGAGACCTTGCGTCTCAGGTTACAGCAAAACTTGGTGGAAGTTCTGCTTCTTCTGGAACTACCACTCCTACACAGCCTTCAACAAATACTTCGTTTCCAAAAACACCTTTCACGGTACAGGTGCTAGTTTCAGACCTTAACATTCGCAAAGGTGCTGGTATGAATTATGGAGTGACTGGGAAATACACAGGAAAAGGAGTATTTACAATTACTTCTGTAAATAATGGATGGGGAAAACTTAAATCCGGCGCAGGATGGATTTATCTGGAGAATGCTTCGTATGTAAAGATTGGCTCCAGCACCGGTGCTTCGTCAGGCTCGACTTCCTCTGCATTCAAAGCATATACAGTGAAAGTGACCGCAGACGCTCTAAATATTCGCAAGGGAGCTGGCACTAATTACGGAATAAGCGGAACAATTCGTGACAAAGGAGTATATACGATTGTTGCTGAATCTAACGGCTCTGGCGCAACAAAGTGGGGCAAACTGAAATCAGGAGCGGGATGGATTTCCCTGGACTATTGTAAAAAACTGTAATTTATTTCTATCGACGGGGCGATGATATTTGCCCCGTCTATTTTATAGGAAGCGCCCCACCCTTTACGAAATAGGTTGTAGAGACAACCACACAGAGGAAATGGAGGAAAAGGGATGAATATTAACAAGAAATACGAATTACTGCAACGTAGGTTTGAAAACCTAATAAGTAAAAACAAAGAACTTGAAAACGAAAATGAAGCTCTCCGAATAAAGAATAGAGAGTTTTTATATAGAGAATCTCAATATAAGGAACAGATTAGAGCCACAGAAGAAACACGAAGAGAATTTTTAAACAGCATTTCAGAACTCAATAAAATAAAAGAGCAATATAGGCAGGCTATTTTCGATGCAAGAAAAATACAGAAAGACTATGTAAGGAAAGTAAAGCCTTTGATTCGACAAATAAAGTCAAAAACATAATATGGTATACCCTTTCTGGTATATAGTGCGAGTTACATAGTACGGTATACAGTAAATATAAAATAACTAAGAAAAGAGGGATAAATATGGATAGATGCGATTTCAAATTCCGTGGAGAGTTACTAAGTAGTCACGGATATATGCTGTGTGAATTTGACGGCTCATCTTCTACTTCCGTAGTAACGACTGACTCGCAACGGGAATTCACTTCTGTTCCGATGTTTATGGGGAAATATCATCCAATACTGTATTATACGTACAATAATGCATTAATTATGGAGATGTCAATTTGTAAAATTGATGACGTTCACGGAGGTGTGATTACTCCCACAGAAGCATCCTCTTTAAAGCGATGGCTAAGCTCTCCTGTTTCTCAAGAGTTCAGAGTGGGCGGAGATGAATATGAAAACTATTTCTGGAACGGAACTTTCAATATTGAAGAGATACACTACGCTTCTGATTGCGTTGGATTTCATTTGACATTTACCTCTACTGCTCCATTTGGATATAAGAACAAAGTAGAGTTAAGTGGCTCGGTTGAAAAGAACGCTTCCGTTACAATTAATGATACGAGTGATGAGGAAGGATATATCTATCCGGATATGACTGTCACACTTAAAGCATCTGGAGATTTAAAAATCACAAACAGTTTTGACAAAAGAGAAACTGTTGTACGAGGGTGCGCATCTGGAGAAACAATAACCTTTACACGCCTATTACAAATATTGTCAAGCAACAATTCTCACGCACTCGGAGATGATTTTAATTATAAATTCATACGTATTAATAACGAATATGGAAACACAGCGAACAAACTAACTTTTAGCCTTCCGTGTACATATTCTATTTCATACAATCCAATTGCAAAGGTGGTGATTTCTTGAATACTTCTTTATACGGTGGAATTATTGAAATTTCACCCGACGGACAGCCAATTACACCTGAGTTAATTCTTGCGTATCGTGGAGGCACTAAGCATGGAGTTATCCATAATGTAACGTCCTTTGAAGTCGGAAATCACCTTATGAACGCAAACGAAATTTCATTTGATGTGCATAAGACAGCCGATGGATTTGATTGTGAATTATGGGATTCTATTAAAGATTTTAAGCTCGTATATATTCCACACTTTGAAAATGCTTCATACAATCCGTGGTATGAATTAACTGTAACAGTCGATGAGGATGACGAAACAGTTAAGCACTGTGAGGGAGTTCATATACAGGAGGCTGAACTGAGCCAGCTCACATTGAACGATGTGCAAATCAATACAGAAGATGACATTGCCCGTGACGATTATGTTCCTACGATTATATACAATCCTGATAACGCTGAAGGCTCTCTTTTAAATAGGATTTTAAAAGATAAGGCATCCCATTATCAGATATTTCACGTAGATTCTTCGCTTGCTAATCTTCAGAGAACATTTTCGTGGGATGGGAGTACGATAACTGATGCATTTGATGATATAGCAACGGAAATTGAGGGGATTTTTGTATATGGAGAGTATTCGTCAGCAGACGGCAAAATACATAGAACGATTTCTCTGTACGATTTAAACGATGTTTGTATGGAATGCGGCGAACGTGGAACTTTCACAAATAAAGTATGCCCGAAATGCGGAACGACAAACATAAAATATGGATACGGAACAGACAGCGGAATCTTTCTAAGTCATGAGAATTTTGCGAGCAGTATTACATATTCATCGAATAAAGACAGCGTAAAAAACTGCTTTAGACTTGTCGCTGGAGATGACTTGATGACAGCCACCATCCGCAATATTAACCCAAGCGGAAGCCAATACATATGGTATCTGAGCAATGACGTGAGAAATGAAATGTCATCAGCATTACACACGAAGCTTGAAGAATATGATGAAGAATATAACGCATACAGAGATACAAAGGATATTGAAATCCCTTCAAATGTAGTAAACGATTATAATATCTTAGTAGAAAAATACAAAGCATATGATAGTTCGTTAGAGAAAATAAGCTACCCAGTAGTTGGTTACTCAGCGCTAACTGATTTTTATTATCAAGCTTTGAATTTTTATAATCTACTTAAAACAACACTTGCTCCTGCATCTGCAAAAGGAACTCCGACAACAGCAAAAGAAGAAGCTGCGAAGCTAACCTCTACTACCCTATCTCCGGTTGGAATACAAAATGCTGAGACAGCATCGGCAACCACTGTTAATCTTGCTGTTGCAAACTATGCAAAAGTGTATGTTGACACGGCATTGTACAGAGTTACTGCAACAACGAATTCGTATGTGTCAAAAGTATGGAAAGGAACTCTGACGTTATCGAGTTATTCAGATGATGAAGATTCTGCAACAACTTCTGAACTGACAATATATATTACAGACGATACAGAAGACTATATCAAGTGTCAGTTGGAAAAGGCAATGAAGAAGAATGACTCTGACGCAACTGGTACTGTCGCTTTATTTAAGATGGATGAATCTCACTTTAAAGAACAGCTATCTTATTACAGTATTGACAATCTGAATATACTTGCCGGAATAGTTCGCGGATGTTTGGATGTTATGATTCAACAAGGTATCGCCGACAGAACCGTAAGTGCATATGCCGATTTATACAACTCATTATATATCCCATATTACAACAAAAGCGAATGGATACAGGATGAGCTTCGCGAGCGAGAGGCGGAAGCTCTTCGTCTCAGAGGTTCAAAGTCATATCCGAATGGTGTGTTGGATTATATTGAAAAGCAAAGACAAGCTATTGCTGATAAGCTGGATATGCACACATATCTGGGCGACTCTCTTTGGGCTGAATTTTGCTCATTCAGAAGAGATGATGAATATAAAAATGATAACTTTATCTCTGACGGGCTGACAGATAGGGAGTTAATAGAGCAAGCAAAAGAATTCTATAAAAACGCAGAAAGAGAAATTGTAAAGGCAGCTACGTTACAACACACGATTAGCTGCAATTTAAATAATTTCTTGCTTATAAAAGAACAGGACGTAGAATCATCTCCTGTTCCGATAGTAACAATTGATGGAATAAATCTTGTAACTAACGATACTCTATATCTCGTCAAAGGAGATGCTGTCTTCTCCCCTCTTCTAGTCAACTTTGACATTGGAAACTGGATTCATATTGAGATAGACAACAAACTATATCGTCTTCGTATGACTGACTATCAGATACGGTACGACAATCTTGACTCATTGGATGTTGAATTCTCAGACGTGACCTATGGTCTTGGATATATGTCTGATACTCAGGATATATTAGCAAAAGCAAGTTCCATGGCGACCTCTTATTCGATGACAGTACGTCAGGCAAATAAAGGAAATAAAGCTAATCAGCAGATTGTCGATATGGTAGAAAACGGGCTATCACTGACAAACAAAAAGATTGTTAATGCTGCGGATAACCAAAATATGGTAGTCGATGAGAGCGGAATGCTCATGCGAGAAAAGAACGAGTTCGGAGATGACTACAGCAACGAGCAGGTAAAGATTATCAACCATGGATTCTATTATACAAATGATAATTGGAAAACTGTTCAGACCGGACTTGGAAAGTTTATTTATTATGACCCGGAGTCTGGTACATACAAGGAAGATTATGGGCTTATCGCACACAAAATTGTTGGAAATATTATTCTTGGAAACGAAGTAGGTATTTATAACGAGTCTGGGTCTGTAAAAATAGACAAAGATGGATTTACCGTTACAGCCGACGCAAACGACACTAATCCAAATCTATTCACACTACAACGAAAGAACGAGGACGGCTCTTATACAAAGTATATTTA
>CALXUL010000354.1 GCA_944391635.1 uncultured Clostridia bacterium
TGGATGAATTACTCAAAAAGAGTGAGAATGTAAGGTCTTGTTCGGATTTTGAATCTTGGAGTGGGAAAGATTTATCTGAATTGTTTTGGTATCACATCGGAACGTATATAAAGACTCCAAATTTAAATAGCCTGTCTATGATGGAAATGGCATACAGATGGGCGTGCCACGATAACCATGGTCTTGCAAATTCTTTCAGTCACGCAATGAAATGGGCGAAAATTAATCTTAACGCAGAGCGTAGACGTTTGGAAAAAATTGGTTCTTCAGACAAACATGAAGATTAAATTACAGATATTTAATGGCTAATACATATGATTAAGTTTAGGTTCTGTAAGCCGACTCGATTGAAGCATGTCTTTCGAGGATAAATAAAGTGCATAAGGGTGAGCCGGTAGTGACCTTATGATGCTTCTGCAGAAGTACCCACGATAGCATAACTGGTAATGCTACGGTTTACACCGGGAATAGCAGGGTTCAATTCCCTGCCGTGGGATAAGGTCGATGGTGTTGGCGGCTGAGCTGCCCGTAATTTGCTGACGAGCAATCCATACGACCTTTTTAGTAAGCGAGAGTACCCAAGTGGTGATGGGGCTGCTCTTATAAAGCAGTTGCCGCAGGTTCGATTCCTGCCTCTCGTATTTCCACCATCGCTAGTACCCTATAGGCTGTCAGGTATGGCAGCGGCGATGGGAGGAACCTGGCTCCATAGTCAAGTGGTAAAGACACGTCTCTTTCACAGACGTAACGCTCGGTTCGATTCCGGCTGGAGTCATTTTCCCACAAAACAGAATATTCAACCTGCTAGAAGAGTTCTGTAAAAAACTTCTCCAGAGAGATAAGACCACAGGCCGTGAGGAGCAGTAGTCGGCAATTCTGGTGTTCCATGGAAGTAATAAAGCATATACACTATGCATGTGGTTTTATAAATGGATATGCCAACGTACCCAAATGGCTATAAGGGCGCTGTCTTGAAAACAGATGTGTCTGATGACATGTAGGTTCGAGTCCTACCGTTGGCGTGATGGTGCTGTGGCGTAATGGTATCGCAGTAGATTGCTAATCTATCCTATGGAAACGTAGTCCGGGTTCGACTCCCGGCAGCACCGTTGCAGTAATTCAGATGACCGGCGCATCGGCAGCACTATAAGCTGTGCAAGATTACTGCATAAAAACCTCTTTGCGATTTGCTCAAGAATAATTGTGGTTATATTGGATGTATGTGAACCGATAAGGCGAGAGCAAAGCCTACGGGTGAGAAGTCCAAGCCCGGTAAGTTTTGAGAGGTAGCTTACCAGACAAGTTGATATGATATTGAGGTCTGTCGTCTCCGATTGACTACCGGGATTCTCCTCTTTCCAGTGCTCAGTGCGCAGAGCAAAGCGGCCATTGCAAAAACTGGAATTATCATATCAGCATTTACCTATCTGCCAAGTGCAGAAAAGGAATCCGGTTTTCGCATAGCGATTACTGGCTTTGCCTATCTACTAAATGTAGAAAAGGTTCCTTGAACCGTTTCGGCGGTTCATGCGGAGATTTCGGTTCTCCTAAAACACGTTTCTGCGATGTAGTCACGGAGCGCAGAGTAAACACGGGCGTGGCGTTGGTGCATGAGGGCGTCGGAGATTGCTTAAATGTGTGGAATCCTATCACTTGAATGGAGCCATGCACAGCCAAACATAATCAAGCCTAAACTTTCTTGGCTGTAAGGACGGCGTTACGACGGCGTTCTAGTATGAGGAGAGTGCATATGTGTCAACAAAACTACTTTAGCATATGACAATGAAGTAGAGAGTCGGCGGAGACGACCCTCTGTATCCAATGAGAGATGTAACAATAGCTGTCTGGAAGTCGTACACCCAGTCTAATGCGGGATAAATGCGCCCGCCGGATATTGACGAAGGCACATGAATTTATTTTCTGCAAAACGATTTGCGCTGCAGCAATAAGTCGTAAAACTTTGCCGATAGAGTAATTGGCAGCGCTCTGGAAGTAGATGTTTTAAAATTAACATCATATAAGCAGTTTATAAGGAGCGCAATTAAGGGGCTGTAAAGGGTTCGACAGGGGTATGAAAGTTATGAATTCGCTAGAGTGATGACTTAATCATCAAAAATTAAAAATAAACGCAAACAGACCAATGTTAGCTGTAGCCTAAGTGCTACGCCAAAACACTCTGAGATGCCGTTGGTAGGAGTTGAGGCTTAAAAACAAACGGGGATAACGGTTCTTTGTAAACGGTAGTCGTGGAACAAAGTGGTGGAATGAAATCAGTACAATCCAAACAGCGTAAAGATTTATAACAAGTAATATCTTTGGACAGGGGTTCGATTCCCCTCAGCTCCATTACCGAACAAGGGTTTCCAGTAGGACAGAGCAAACCAGTAACCCTGAGACCTATATGGGCGACAGTGACTGCGTAAGGCAGCGACACGCTGTTAGGCTCTGAATAAAAGATGATAGGAGAACAGGTGTATGCAAAAAGATTCTCTTGGAGATAGAATGAAACGGTACGAAAAAGTATCGAAGTATTATTTGATGAGAAGGAATCCTGTTATAATGAGAATAGATGGAAAGTCATTTCATACATTTACAAGAGGGTTCAGAAGACCATTTGATGATGTTTTAAGGAAATCGATGCAAGAGACAATGAAATACTTATGCGAAAATATCCAAGGGTGCGTATTTGGATATACTCAGTCAGATGAAATCACATTAATTCTTATTGACTACGCTACTTTGACAACAGACGCATGGTTTGGATATAGCGTACAGAAGATGTGCAGCATAGCAGCAAGTATGGCTACGATGGCGTTTAACAAATTTTTTTCAAATAACGTACAAGATTTTTTGTATGATTGTTGCTACGATGAAGAAAGCGATAACTTCGGAGATGAAGTAGTAAGCGGGAGAGAAGAAGACTATAATGTATATGGGAAAACATATATGCGTGTCTTGCACACTGCTATTTTTGACGCAAGAGCGTTCTCACTTCCAAAAGAGGAAGTATGTAATTGCCTAATATGGAGACAGCAAGATGCAGTAAGAAATAGTATTCAGTTAGTTGGACAAACGTATTTCAGCCATAAAAGTCTTAATCGTAAAACGTGCAAAGATATTAAAGAAATGCTATTCAAGAAATATAATATTGCCTGGGATGATTTGCCAATTGAATGTAAGAGAGGCTCTTGCTGTTTTAAAGTAGAAGAGAAACGTGATTATAATGTAGTTGGAACAAAAATACTTGATACAATAACTACGGTTAGAAATAGATGGATAATTGACAAAGAACCACCTGATTTTGTAAAGAATAGAGAATACATAGAGCAGTGGATATAGGTTGTTATTTATGGAGAGTTGGAATGAGCAATTTAAAGATTTTTACAGATAATATAGAGCCGGAGGCATTGAACCAAATTTACAATCTAATAAAGCAACCGGCTTTTGCGGATTGTAAAGTACGCATTATGCCTGATGTACATGCAGGAAAGGGATGCGTTATAGGGTTTACTGCGGATTTAGGAGAAAAGGTCATCCCCAATATTGTCGGAGTTGACATCGGATGCGGGATGTTGACGGCTGAAATCGGAAAGATTGATATTGATTTTGAAAAGTTGGATAATGTTATCAGAAAGAACATTCCTTCTGGAAGAACTGTAAGAGACTATGAAGTGAATTTCACGGAGATGGAGCAATTGCATTGCAAAGATTCACTTAAGAATATGAATTGGTTGAAATGTAGCCTTGGAACACTTGGTGGAGGAAACCATTTTATAGAAGTAGACGAAGACTCAGACGGTGTAAAGTATTTAGTGATACATACCGGGAGCAGGAACCTTGGAAAGCAGGTAGCAGAGATTTATCAACAAATTGCGATTGAATCAATGCAAGGAGTTCCCAAACTGAATGAGGAAAGTGACCGTCTGATAGAAGAATACAAAAGAAACGGTCGTCAGAAGGAGATACAGAAAGCTTTGTCTGAATTAAAGCGCAAGTGGAAACCGGATAAGCTCAACATCCCAAAAGAATTGTGCTATCTAACTGATAAAAATAGAGATAATTATTTACATGATATGAAAATATGTCAGCAATTTGCACTTACTAACAGGCAGATGATTAAAGATATTATCTTTGACGGAATGGGATGGAAAATGAACGATGTGGACATATTCCAGACAATTCACAATTATATCGACCATGATACAAATATCGTTCGTAAGGGTGCGATTTCTGCAAAAGCTGGGGAAAAGGTGCTTATTCCTATTAATATGCGTGACGGTTGTATTATTGGAATCGGTAAAGGAAACGATGATTGGAATCAATCAGCACCGCACGGCGCAGGACGCATTATGAGTCGGTCAAAGGCGAAGGAAATGGTATCATTAGAAGAATTTCAACATTCAATGGATGGAATTTACACTACATCGGTTAGTGTATCGACATTAGATGAAAGCCCAATGGTATATAAGCCTATTGATGAAATTATATCCAATATCAAAGACACAGTTGACATTCTGAAGATTATTAAGCCAATATATAATTTCAAGGCTGCAGAATAAAATAGA
>CALXUL010000355.1 GCA_944391635.1 uncultured Clostridia bacterium
AATAAAAACCTCTTTCATTCTCGCAATATAGAGGTTTTTAATTAAAATTTTATTAGAGCATACATTGCTCGAATGGAGGTTTTTATGATTTTAATAGCAATAATTTTAGGTTGTGTAGTAGGAGCATTAATTGGGGTTAATATGCCAATGATTTCGTATACATATTCAGGATACTTAGCAATTGCAATAATTGCAGCTTTGGATTCGGTTTTTGGTGGAATAGCATCAACATTAAAAAAGAATTTTGATTTAAAGATTTTTGTATCAGGATTTTTTGGGAATGCAATTCTTGCAATGCTATTAACATATCTTGGACAAAAATTAAATGTAGATATATACCTAGCTGCAATAGTAGTATTTGTAGGAAGAATGTTTAATAATTTAGGAATTATAAGAAGATATTATATCGAAAGATGGGGAAAAAACAAAGAAAATGTAGATAAAAAGGAAGTAAAAAAAGAAGAAAAAGTAAATGTGGACAAATAAAAGCCTAGAGCAACAACGATTACGAGAAATGTTTCAAAAATATTACAAAAATATTACAAAAATATTACAAATTCTATTGACTTTTTTTTCAAAATGTAATATTCTAAAGAGCAAATAAGAGCTTAAAAAAAATGGAGGAATGAGCCTTGGCTATAGGAGATATAATCGTAGGAATGGACATTGGAACTTCAAAAGTAAGCTTGGTTATTGGAGAAGTCAATAATTTTAACCAAATAGAAGTCCTATGTACAACAACTTGTAAATGTAAAGGTATTAAAAAGGGAAAAATAGTAGACGAAAATGAAATAGTATCAGCCATCTCAAAACTTATAAAAGAAGCTGAAAGTGAAACAGAAATGGAAATTAATTCTAGCTATGTAACAATCCCTGGAAAATATGTTACAATTGTACAAAATAGTATTACAAAAGAAGCCAAAGATAAATATGCAGGAATATCAGGTAAAGACGTTACAACAGCCATATCCCTAGTAAAAGACATAGATGTTCCAGATGGAATGCAAATAATAGATATAGTTACAGATGAATTTATATTAGATAATGGAAAAATTGTTCAAGACCCAGTGGGAAGTTTAAGTTCAAGTTTTACAATAAAAGCACAAATTGTTTTGGCAGAAAAAGATTATATGAAGCAATTAGCATCTATCTTTAGAAAAGCAGACATAGATATAGATGGATTGGTTCCAGTAACACTTGCTGAAAGAACTTTAGTACTAGATGGAAACGAACTAAATGATAATATAATGTTACTAGACATTGGAGCTGGAAATACAGAAATAGGCATATTTGAAGGACTATCATTTTCATATACAAATACTATACCATTAGGTGGAGACAGTATTACAAATGATATAGCATTAGTACTAAATATTTCAACAGAAGAGGCAGATAGATTAAAACACCAATATGGACTAGCTCTAAAATCATTTATAGACAATGATAATGAAATATTGTTAAGTACATGTAAAGATGAAAATAAAAAAGTAATAAAAAGTTCTGAATTAATAGAAATAATTGAAGCTAGAATTGAAGAAATATTTTCATTAGTAAATAGAGATATAACAGCACAAGGAATAAAATCTAGAATAAATAATGTAATTTTAACAGGTCAGGGAATCACTAATATTAATAAAAGCGATGTTGCAGGAAAAATTATATTAAACATACCTGTAAAAATTTCTACAGGAAGGCTAATAAGTACAGTAAGACCAGAATATAGAACAGCATATTCACTTGTAAGATATGTTGCATCAAGACCTTTTGCTAAAAACTTATCAAGTAGTATAGATTCAAAATCTAAGGAAAACATTTTTCAAAATATAATAGAAAGAATTAAAGAATTCTTTTATTCATAATGAAGTACTTTAAGGACAAAAGAATTCATTTTATTTGAGAAAAAATACAATACATAAATTTAATATAAAAATAAAGACAATAAATCAAATGGAATTCCTAAGTATTTTCAAAAAAGATTTAAATTATTAAAATAAATTAAATTTAAAAAATTGGAGGAGGACAAGCATTATGTTCATGGATAATAATAACACTGACGAAAATATGATGTTAGATGGAACAGCTACAATTAAAGTAATAGGAATAGGTGGTGCCGGAAACAACGCAGTAAACAGAATGGTGGATTCAGGCATAAAAGGTGTTGAATTCATTACTGTAAATACAGATAGACAAGCATTACTATTATCAAAAGCAGCATCAAAAATACAAATAGGAGAAAAAATCACAAGAGGTTTAGGAGCAGGTGCTAATCCAGATATAGGAGCACAAGCAGCAGAAGAAAGCAAATCGGAAATTGCAGAAGCTTTACGCGGAGCAGATATGGTATTTGTTACAGCTGGAATGGGCGGTGGAACAGGTACAGGAGCAGCTCCAATAGTTGCAGCTACAGCAAAAGAAATGGGAATATTAACAATAGGTGTTGTTACAAAGCCATTTACATTTGAAGGAAAGAAACGTTTATCACAAGCTGAACGTGGTGTAGAAAGCTTAAAAGGAAAAGTAGATACATTAGTAGTAATTCCAAACGACAAATTATTACAAATAATAGATAGAAAAACATCAATTGTTGAAGCATTCAAAATGGCAGACGATGTATTAAGACAAGGTGTTCAAGGTATATCAGACTTAATAGCAATACCAGGATTAGTAAACTTAGACTTTGCAGATGTTAAAACAATAATGCTAAATACAGGTATGGCACATATGGGTATTGGTAGAGCTTCAGGAGAAAACAGAGCAGAAGATGCTGCAAAACAAGCTATCCAAAGTCCATTGTTAGAAACATCTATAGAAGGAGCAAGAGGAGTAATAATAAATATTACAGGTGGAACAAACTTAGGATTGCATGAAGTAAATACAGCAGCAGAACTTGTACAAAGAAGTGTAGACCCAGAAGCAAACATTATCTTTGGTGCAGTTATAGATGAAAGTCTAGATGAAGACATAGTTATAACAGTAATAGCAACTGGATTTGAAAAAGAGCCAGGAATGGCTGGAAATATACCAGTAAGTGAAATAGTAGACAAGGCTTGGGATAAGAAGATTAATTCTATACCAACTCCAGCAGACAACTCAAACTCAGCAGACAATTTAGACATACCATCTTTCTTAAGAAATAAGAGAGGAATGAATAAGTAAAAAAAGTGTCACAAAGGGGACAGGCCATTTTGTGACAAAATAATTAGAAAAGCAAAGAAATAATCGAACATAGTCGATTATTTCTTTTTTTCGTGCCTAGGAAATGACAGCTTTTTTGTTTATAACGTTGTACAATATAGGCAAAGTTAAAAAACAATTGCATTTTGGCGTTGTTGAACTGCTACTATCGAAAATTGAGGAGGCGATTTGTGACTGTTTATGTTGATGTGGTCTTGCTTGAAAATCTGTGTATGAATTATATAATCTTATTTGGAACAGGTTACATTATAAAATTAAAAATAAAGCACTGGAGAATTTTAGTTTCTAGTTCGATTGGGGCAGTTTATGCAATTTTAGCCTATATGGGAATTTTTCCATTGTATGCAAATATTGTTGTGAAAATTATTCTTTCTATATGTATGGTATATATTGCCTTTAATCCGAAAAATATAAAGGCAATAATTAAAGAACTAGCCCTATTTTATTTAGTATCTTTTGCATTAGGCGGTTGTGCTTTTGCACTTTTGTATATAGTAAGACCACAAGATATTTTTATGAAAGATGGCGTGTATATTGGAACATATCCACTAAAAATAGCCCTATTAGGAGGAGTAGTTGGATTCATAATTACATATGTAGCGTTTAAGGTCGTAAAAACAAGAATGAATAAAAATGAATTGATATATGAAATTGTACTTAAGATAAATGAAAAAGAATTAACAACCAAAGTAATGCTGGACACAGGAAATATGTTGAAAGACCCAATAAGCAATAACCCAGTAGTACTGATAGAAAAAAAGATACTTTATAACATTTTACCCAAAGAATTACTAGAAAACACAAAAAATATGTTAGGAGGTGATTTTAAAAATAATGAGGATTTAGAAAATGAATATAGAACACGTTTAAGGATTATTCCATTTACATCTGTAGGCAAGCAGAATGGAATGATGCTTGGAATAAAAGTAGATGAAATAAAAATTATAACTGATATTGATGAAATTATAAATACTAATGCAATTGTATGTGTTTATGAAAAAGAGTTTAGCAAAAGAGGAAAATATTTTGGTATTATGGGGATGGATTTGATCGCCTAGCCAAATTAAATTAAAAGAAAGTGAGGTTGCGAAAATGAATATACTACAGATGCTTAAAGACAGCATTAATACTTTGTACATAAGATATATAGGCAATGATGAAATAGAAAACTTACCTATATATTATATAGGAGGAAGCCAAACTTTACCTCCTCCATTAGAGCCAAAAGAAGAGGAAGAAGTATTAGAAAAGTTATCAAAAGGAGATGAGAGTGTACGAAAAATTCTGGTGGAAAGAAACTTGAGGCTAGTTGTGTACATTGCAAAAAAATTTGAAAATACAGGAGTAGGAATAGAAGATTTAATTTCAATTGGTACAATAGGACTTATGAAAGCAATAAATACATTTAACACAGACAAAAATATAAAACTTGCAACATATGCATCAAGATGTATAGAAAATGAAATATTGATGTATTTACGAAGAAGCAACAGAATAAAAGGAGAAGTTTCTATTGATGAGCCACTAAATCAAGATGGAGATGGTAATGAACTGTTATTATCTGATATTTTAG
>CALXUL010000356.1 GCA_944391635.1 uncultured Clostridia bacterium
TGACAAATTGGCTGGAAAGATATGTGAATAGGCTACATTAGGCTTATAGGCAATGAAACGTTTCATTGCCTATAAGCCTAATGTAGCCTATTCACATATCTTTCCAGCCAATTTGTCATTACAAAAGTTTTGGGATTTTTCCTTTGAGCACTTAGGTCAGCATTTCTAATATATCGATCATCAGAATTTCTAAAGTGCTTTTCATTTATTGCTCTCCGAACACTTCTCAATGAATAATAAACATCATAAAAGATCCATTTATCGACCATCATTATTGGAAGTTCTCTCATGCTTGTATAACCGTCAAAAAATGCTTTAACATCATCAAAGCCATAATCGAAAGATTTAAGAACACTAAGCATCTTATAAACATCCAAAATCGGATCACCAATCATAAAATTTTCAAAATCTATTAAATAATATTTTTCTTCTGATTGATTCCAAATAATATTACCAGGTCTAAAATCCCCATGAACATAAGTAAAATGTAAATCTTTAAAAATTCTTTTGCATTCATTTTCTACAAAAGAAATACTAGCAAAAAAATCGTTTTCATAAGGTGCGAGAACCTGTCTAATTTGCATCATATCCGATAGGAGAGTAATAACCCAGGCATCTTCATCTTCATGGCTACTGACATTGATATTATGGAAATATCCCATTAATTGTCCTATTTCATACAAACTTTTCTTAGATAGATGCATTGTATACTCATTCAATGCAATTCCATCAATATAGTTTTCTATTATTATATTTCTTTCTGGACAAATAAATTGTATACTTGGTACATTTATTGGAGTATTGCTCATAATTTGCAATCCTACAATACAACTTTCTAATCTCTTCCGACTATTAAAAGTTTTTATAATGTGATTTTGGAATAATCTTACATCATTGCTAAAAGAGTTGAAACATATCGAATCATTCTTTTTCTTAAAATAGTCATTAATTAGGTCTAAATAATTTTCCATGTAACTTCCTCCTTTTTGTTTAGTTAAACAGATATGTAAATTATATCATATTATGTAAATTAAATCAAGTTTTTTTTGTAGCAACAACTAAATAGTACTTTTTTAATAATACCATAACAAATTTTTCTCTCATATTATATCTCTATACTAACATTTTATTTTGTTTTGTAAAACAGTTTCTAGTACAGTCGAAACTGTTCCATTTTTAAAAAAAACTTTCGCATATACTCGAAAGTTTCTTTTAAAACACTATTTCTCCACCATAGTCATAAATATCTAAGCCTTTGAAGTCCACTAATTCCAAATTATACTTGTCCAGATGTTGTATTATTTTATCTTTATTGCTTAGATTATTGCTATCTCCAAATAGCACAAATTTATTGTCAAATATAAAACTTGCTCCTCCAATAAAGCCTTTCATGGTAGAAGCGGAACCATCCTTTTTTAATAGATTTATATTGTTCTCTTCAATATAAAATACATCTATATTATTACTTTCTAAAACCTTTGCTATCCCTTTATCAGATGTAATGCATGAGTTATTACTTGTAACTGCTATAGAGCACTTTACATATCCCTGTTTTACTATAATATCTGGTTTTATGCTTTTATCAGTATATTTACTGCCTATTATCCTATTTCCAATCTGACATACATTATATAGCACATCTTTTGGATACTCTTTTCCTACTTTTTCTTTCCCTAGTATGAATTGTTGCTCCATTATTTCAGCATTTGGAGCAGCAATAACTTGGTTATTTATTTTAGCATAAAATATATCACTATGCCCTGAAATTTCTTCATACACATCATTTGATAATGGTAGTTTAATCACGTTAAAAAATTCACTTAAATAATTATATTCTATATCTCGTATTCTTGAATCTATAATTAAGTTTTGCATTTTTTGCTCCTTAACAATATCTATACTGTGTCATTATATATTTTAAATTTGTATAAATTAATGTGTTTCTATAATATAACTATAGTTTTAGCCCCAATAAGCATACACTGTTTATACATAATCATATAATTTTTATTTTGAGAGAAGAATATATGACGATACAGATTCTTTTAATTAGATGTAAGCAACGCAGTGGTATAAACCGTAGCATACTCAGTTGTTATCTCTTTTACAATTTGCTTTTCTTCTTCCATTAAATTTCTACCTAAGTGTGACATTCTTTTATCTAACTTTTGTGTCATTTTAGCACATTCTTTTAATTCCTTTTTTATTCCTTTTGGTATTTGTTTATCATATTTGTAATTAATTTTATGCTCTAAACTTGCCCAAAAATCCATAGCCATAGTTCTTATTTGAATTTCAACTTTAACATTAATTGTTCCCATAGATAAACTAACTGGAACAGAAACTATTAAATGATAACTTGAATATCCGTTTGTCTTTGGCGTTGTGACATAGTCTTTCTTTTTTATAACTGTTATATCAGTCATATTTTCAAACATTTCTACAATTTTGAATATATCTGGAATAAATGAACATATGATACGTATTCCAGCTATATCATTAATTGTTTTCACTAAATTCTCATAAGTTGGCTCAAGTCCTT
>CALXUL010000357.1 GCA_944391635.1 uncultured Clostridia bacterium
ATTTTCTCAAAGAAATGGCTTGGGGAAGAACCGAAAGAGAAGAAATCCACTGCCATGGGATTTTTCCAGGCGGTATATGCAATAGGAATGACTACGTTTCCGATGTTTACCGGAAGCATTGTCTCAGTGGGAGGTATGGAGTCCGGCTATCTGGTCCTGGCCGGGATTGCGATTCTGGGGATCATAATCGCAAAAGTATATTATATACAGGAAACCTGCAGAGGCATTTGAGATGCCTGTACAACTCGAAAGAGACTTAAACATAAAAGATACCATGTCTGAGAATATTCAGTATGGTATCTTTTTGCAACGGCGACGAGCCAAAGTCCGGGTATGCCCGAGACCTTGGCGACCGCTTACAATCCCGGAATGTGCCTTTGGCCACTTCCGGTGATTTAATAATTCAGAAACGTTTTAGAATAAAATCAGAAACAAAAGCATCCTAGAATACAGTCATCAAGTGGAAAACACATAAAGGAGGCTTTTATAATGAAAAAGAAAAATTTTGTATCAATGATAATGGGAACTGTTGGTGGAATCCTTTTTGCCATCGGCATGTGTATGTGCCTGCTCCCCCAGTGGAACGCCTTTAACCAGGGAATTGTGATGGGAGCGGCAGGGGCGGTTATCCTGCTTGCCATGTTGATCGTACGCCGCAGGATGGAAGGAAAACCGGCGGTCAAACTGAACGGGAAAGCAGTCGGAACGATTCTTTTCGGCATCGTCGGAGCTCTGGCACTTGGCGTTGGCATGTGCATGGTCATGGTATGGAACATGTTGATTCAGGGAATCCTGGTCGGTCTTGTGGGAATTGTCCTGCTGCTCTGCCTGATTCCGATTGTAAAAGGGTTAGAGTAAGTGACTGTAATAAAATCATTGAGGAGGAAATGAAAAATGGCAAAATCAAAATTAGTAAAGGCAAATGAAAAAATCGCGGAAAACGTCGTAGGAGGATACAAGAAAATTGAGGAAGGCGTTGTTGGCGGTTATAAGAAAATCGAAAACGGTGTTGTAGGAGGATTCAATAAAATAAGTGATAAATTAGTAGATCAGTTTTTGACCAGAGAGGGCGAATCCGTGGAAGATGCGAAGAAAAGGCTTGCTTCTGAGCAGGCTGCCCGTGAAGCATCTGCAAAGAAAAATGAAACGTATAATTAAATTTTGGTATAGGCTCTTGTTTCCTGGAACCGCAGTTGTTATCCTGAGTGTTCCAATCTCTGCAGGTCTGTTGATATATACCTTTCTGATCGCCGGGGATGACAGC
The DNA here is from genome assembly GCA_944391635.1 of uncultured Clostridia bacterium. Taxonomy (GTDB): domain Bacteria; phylum Bacillota; class Clostridia; order UBA1381; family UBA1381; genus HGM11525. The sequence goes on from CALXUL010000357.1 coordinate 1,265, forward strand.
CCGATCGCATATGTATCTTATGTCGTGTCCGCGTACTCGTTGATAATCGTATGTATCCGTGTTGTGCCCTGGATTTCGAAATGGAGCCGCAGAGTTCGGCAGAATCCGTTCGTCAGTCATTATATGGAAGATATCCCTCTTAAAATGAGGATGTCCCTCTATACTTCTTTTGTCATCAATCTGATGTATGCCGGATTCAATGCTTTTACAGGAATCTATTATCATTCGCCCTGGTTTGGATCTCTGGCAGCTTATTATATCTGTCTGTCCACCATGCGTTTCCTGCTGGTAAGATACTCATACAGACATGGGTTCGGAGAGAACCTGACAGATGAGTGGAGGCGGTATCGGCTGTGCGGCGTGATCCTGGTGATCATGAATCTGGCGCTCGCAGGCATGGTGATCCTGGCAGTTGATCAGAATGAAGGATTTAAATATGCGGGAGTCCTGATCTATGTGATGGCACTGTACACTTTTTATATCATGATCATGGCAGTGGTCAATGTGGTTCGATACCGGAAATATCACAGCCCAGTCATATCAGCGGCAAGGAAAGTCAGCCTTGCCGCTGCGTTAGTTTCCATGCTCTCACTGGAAACTGCCATGCTGAGCCAGTTTGATACAGAAAGCACATCCCCTTATTTTCGTCAGCTTATGACAGAATCTACAGGAGCAGGCATCTGCGCCATTATTGTCGGAATGGGCATTTTTATGATAATTCACTCTACACGACGGTTAAAGTAAAATGAAAAGAAATATTGCGGTTATTATGGTCATCGCAGCTGCGGGCAGAGGCTTTTTGGAAGATCCACAGGTGCTGAATAAAAGATACTCGGATAAGTTTTACTTATAATCTTGATAGGAAAACAGAATTGCTGATTTTGTGAAAACATCTAAAATAATAAGAAAAAGGAGGAAGTTACAATGAGCAAAACATTGATCGTTTATTATTCAAGAAAGGGTGAGAACTACTGGAACGGAAGCATACGGAATCTTACGAAAGGAAACACAGAGATCGTAGCTGAGATGATCTCGGATATAACAGGCGGGGATCTGTTTGAGGTGGATACCGTGAAGACATATCCGGCGGATTATTACGCATGCATAGATGAGGCGAAGGAAGAGCTTCGCAGGAAAGACCGTCCGGAAGTGAAAGCGTATATGGATGATCTGGAGGAATACGACACAATCTATGTAGGTTACCCTAAAATGGAGCAGGGTTTTAGCTGTGTATAGCGTCTACCAAGTAACAATACAACCGAGTATAGCCACACAATACACAAAGCATAGGAAAAAATGTGTATGCAGTAAGTGGGAATATATAATGACTGGCAAGGAGAAAAGACACTCCATATGCCAGTTTTTTGTTAGGTAGATTGTAGATCACACCAGAGATGAGATGAAAACGCTGAATTCTAGCATTACCAGAATGGACGAGCAGATTGCCCGGTGTATGGTGATTCACCAAATGCTTAGTACCTGGATATCGGATACGCTGACCTTGCAGCCGGATTGTGTATATGAACGAGACGAGCAGAACAGGAGCGGATCAGCGTACCGAAGCTGATGAAGATGACAGGACTGTCGAGAGGATTCTTTTATAAGAACGCAGAAGTCCGCAGGGAAATGGATCTGGCACTGGAGCGACAGACCGGGGTGATCGACAAAAGACGGGGAATCCTTGATAGCGCTATGGATAAGCAGATAGAGACCTTGCAGTATCAGATTGCACAGCTGCAGGCAGAAAATGAAGAACTGAAAAAGAAGAATTTGAGATTGCAGAAAGCACTGAACAAAAGAGACGTAAACCTCGCAAAGAATTTGTAAATCATAAAATTGAAAACAATCAACACTGACCGGGTATGCGGGACGCATACCTGTTGGTGTTATGGAAATAGAATGCAAATTGCTTTTACCTGAGAATAATTCCATGATTTTTATTCAATTAACTCGACTTATTATTTATTTGTCGTATAATGATAATATAAATCATGTAAGGAGTTAATGTTGTGGGTAGAGGTAATGATGCAATACCAACATGGAGCGGATTCAATTATCAAGGAAAAATGATGCTATTATATGTTTTGGAATTGATAAATCAAATAGAACAAGATAAAGACGAAAAAATATATTCTGTCGAATTAGAAAAAGATGAGGATTTTTGTATTATCTGTGATTCAGAATATAAGTCATTTCATCAGGTCAAAGCCTATTTGTCAAAAAACAAATGGAATAGTTATAGTAAAGCTATGGACAAGCTGTTACAGCATAGAGCTGAGTCAAGTAATCCAACAGCAAAATGTTATCTTACAGTTGCGAAAGAAATAGAAGATTGGGAAGATACATCCAACACATATAATACAAGTATTGAATTATATAAAAGATCAAACAAAGTAGTTGGGGTTTGTGAAGTCAGAGATGAAATCAATAAAGAAATTGCAATATATTTGAAAAATAAAAAATACACTGACAAAGCGATAGAAGTCGTATATGCAGAATTATGCTTATTTTTAGATGATATTATTGCAAAAATGCATAGACAAGCTTTCGGGAAAAGAAAGTATATAATAAGTTTTTCTGACATTATAGGACTTGTAGAAGCTGCCATCGAAAAAGAGGAAGTTCGTAAAGAATTCTATTTAAAAGAAAGAGTTTACGAATATGTCATGGAGAATATTGAAAAGGCTTTGAATAATTTATGTGAAGAGGAATGTGCAACTTCTCTAGAAAATTGTAACAAAGTATGTGCAGCTAAATGTGGATATGAAAAGATAATGGAAATTATTGATTATAGTCAGTTTTGTAAATTGCTTAATCCAAGTAAAAGAGAAGATTGGGACAATGAATTAGCTTTGGTAGAAAACTTGCCGATTGAAAAAATACAAAGTGAAATTTATGAATTGTTATACCAAAGTGATACTCCTGAAAAGGTTACAGGGGATAATTATGGATTATACTTACAATCAAAACATTCGCAGGCACCAAACCAACAGATCATACCTACATTTTTAGATTTAACACGTGGAGCTAAAAAAGAACAGGCGTTGCAGCGTATTTTTCAAAATATTATTAATAATACAGACATTATAGATATACTAGCAGGAAATAGCATTACTGTTATTCCAGGAAGTTATTCAGGCTCGTTGTCTCAGGCACAAATTACATCTGGTTGGAAAGAGAGTTCTCCTGATAAAGTAAATGGATATTACAAAGATATAGAACTGATCTCGGCACAGGAATTGAAGGAAAAATTCGAAAAAAATGGAGGTAATCATGATTGACATAATAATGGATATCATTCGCTTATTAAATGAAGGAAATGTTATTCCGATGCAAAAGGATCAAAACACAAAAATTGATTTATATAATGACCAAGTGCAATTATTTGTGGATAGTTCGGGAGAAGAAAACAAGTATTATTATTTTGCTGAATTTGCAATAGATGATGAACAGGATAATTTAGCACAGATTGAAGATGTGGTATTAAATAGTGATGTATATACAGTTATAGGAAAGCCTAAGCCAAGTAATTCATATATGATATTATTATGGAAGGTAGAGCAGATAGATGAAAGCCTATATCCATACATCATACAAATTGAAGAAAACGAATTCTTTTATAAAAAATATGTATTCTACTACACAGAAAAGGAACAGAAATGTTTTTCGGAATGGTATGGGACATTGAATATTGATAAAAAACCGGTGCTTGATACAGTATTAGAGGCATTGCAGTCTTTGAACGATGAGTCGGATCAGATGCAATTCTTGACTCGGCTATTGAGCAAAGTTCCATTTTTTAATCCGGTATTTCCGAAAGCTGTCATGAATGATTTTAGTAAAATGGTAAGACAAAAAATAGATGGGATAAGGAAACAAAAGAATACTGTTGAAATGATAAATGATATATTCATAAAGTCGATTGAAGAAGAAACTTTTGATACAGAAGTGTTATCTGACATGATATATCAAAAAATAATGGAGGAATAATTGGATGGGGTATACATTTAAAAGTATCTGTATTAGAAACTTTAAATATATAACAGATAATAAGCCTTTGGAATTTGATTTTATGAATAGCAATATTGTAATTTTGGATGGTCAGAACGGATATGGCAAGACTACATTATTTGATGCTATTGAAATTCTACTGACGGGGAGAATAAAGCATTTTAATCCAAGTTTACAAAATCGAAAAACGGAAACTTTGGGAACACTGGCCAATGATATGGGAAAAGATATAGTTATTACAGCTATTTTATTATCCGATATCGGCGAAGAAATGCATATAGAGAGAAAACTTTTATGTAAAAATGAATTCAAAAGTAGTCTTAAGCTTAACGCTCAAGATATTAGTCAGGATGAACTGTATAATAAACTTCATTTGAGTTCGAGTATGTTTGAAATAGGTACATACATTTCTCAAAGTGAATCTTTGGACTTTTTACAAAATAAGTATAGGGATAGAAAGAACTCGGTATCGTCTCTTTTGGATGATTCTGAAATATCAGATAAAATTCAGGCATTGAAATCAGTTCAAGAATGTATTTTTAGTAAAGTGCAAAAAGAGACTGAAGAGAAAGAGAAACAAATACAAGAAATCGAGAAAAAAGTAAAAGAGATAAAAGAGCAGGCAGATCATATTGTCATAAATACAGAATTGCCAGGCGAAGATATACGATTATTTGACGATGTAGAATATGGATTTGATGTTATAAGATTAGATCAAGGAGTTACTTATGAGACAGTTATTCAACAACTTAAGCAAATTGAAGAATTTCTAGAGAATTATGATGAATTTGTTCGATACAAAACCAATTCTATTATACGGGAATTACAGAGAACTCCCAAAAAATTGTTTATGGCATTATTCTATCAAAAAGAAATAGAATTACTTAAGAAAAAAGAGGATCTAATAAACGAGTTAATTAAAAGTAAAGAATTGTTAACAAACTATACAAATAGCATATGGTCAGTGGATAAAACAATTTTTCAAAAAATCAAAATCGATCCAGAAGTAATAAAACAAATAGAAACACTTTTATTAAAGCAGAAAAAAGAACAAAGTCAGTTGAACGATGCAGATAAAGTTTTGGCACAAATGACAAGGGCTAGAAGGGGGCTTATTAAAGAATTCAATACTGCTGTGGAGGCTGAAAAGTTCAGTAAAAATAAATGCCCACTGTGCGGAACTATTTTTGAGGATATTGATTCAGCTATTACAGAAACGGAACAATTTATAAAAAATATTCATACGGATGGTATAAAAATAATTGAAGATCTTGAAATTCAAATAGTAAATTTGTTCGAAGAAAAAATTATTCCTGTCTTAAAAGAGTTTCTTGAGGAAAACAAAATATTAATAAACATAAACGATAGTTTACTAGGTTGTAAAGGGCTCTCAGTGGAGAAATTACAGCAATTAATGGACAAAGCATATATATCGGAATTCAATTCTAAGGAAAATGAAAATTTCGATATTGAAGAATTTTCTCAAAGATATGAAACGCTACTGAAGGAACTTAAGGAAAAAGAAGTTCCTAACAAAATTATTTTTCAAGAAAAGCAGGTTGAACTGTATAAATCAATTCACAATACTTACTACCATAATAAGAAACCACAGCATACGGTAGAAACGTTACGAAGTAAGGAACAATTTGTTGCAAAGCTATTTAATGACAATCTCTCTATGAGACTTTCTTCTGAAGAGACACAAATGAAAAAACTTAAAAGTGATTATGAGAAATATAAGAAGAAAGCAGATATCATGGTAGACTCGGTAAAAATATTGCTTAACAAGTACGAGGATGCAAACAAAGAATATCAAACACAACTTATCAATGCAATTAAAATTCCATTGATGGTATATAGTGGAAGAATTATACAGAATTATCCTTTAGGTTTAGGAATTAGAGCAGTTGTTAAAACTAATCAACTAGTATTTGAAGCAGGTTGCAAAAGTGGAAATGATGTCTATAATATTTTGAGTACAGGACAACTAAATGGTCTTTCGATTGCATTGCTGCTATCAATAAAAAATGTATATGGCAATACAGAGGGGTTGGACATTTTACTTATAGATGACCCACTTCAAACTATTGACGATATAAGTGCAATTTCCCTTGCAGATTTATTGACACAGCAAGGGATTGGGCAAATTGTATTGTCAACACATGAAGAAACGAAAGCAGCTTTGCTTCGATATAAATTTAAACGTGCAGGAATGAGTGTTTTAGAACAGAATATGCAGGCACTTTATATGAGAGCAGTGACAGAAGAATAGAAAGAGAGTGGAAGGCCAGAGATAAACGGAATCAGACTTTATCGCTGGCTTTTCCTATAAAAATCGGAACACAGTACACAAGTCTACATCCAGTTAAATCCCGAGTTTTTAAGGGATTCTAGGAAGGGGCTCCATTTTGGTATCCCGTGTGGTGGGCTCAGGCAGCATGGCCGGTAAATCAGTTTATCGAAAATAATGATTTCACAGGAAAAACAGTGATTCCATTCTGCACGTCCGCGTCTTCCGGGATTGGCGACAGCGGCACTCAGTTAGAGGAAATGGCAGAAACTGGGGACTGGCAGGAAGGAGAACGATTCCGGTCTGGTGCTGACGAAGCGGATGTACAGGCATGGGTTGAAAGTCTGAATTTATAGGGCAAAAGAAATACAGAAACGAATGGGCAGAGTGCATAGGCATTCTGCTTTTCTATATATAGCCGTTTATTAACTGGAGGCAGTTGTCAGAATTGCTGTATTCAAGAGTAATATTTTTGGTGACTCTGGTGGATAGCTTTTTTTCCCGGCAGCAGGTATTGTTCCGTAGTGAATAAGGCTGTGCCGTAAGAAGGGAGAGAAAATACTTTGCAGGAAAAATTGGATGCATTATGGCTGGAGGTATTTGAACCGCAGATAGACGGAAAAGTCGTATCCTATTTAAGCAACTGCCATCCGGTGTATAAAAGATTAAGAAGCAGACAGGAGGAACTGACCGGGATATATCCATCGATCATAGCGTTGGAAATTGTATATTTCAGATAAACTGACCATCCTTCACGGTCAATCTGACCACCTTTCACGGAGATTCAGATCACTGATCTCGGAGAGGGATAGTCGGCGATCAAAGTCATTCTTATAATGATGATGGCACACATTCGTGTGACTATCATTTAAGGAGGACGATGATCATGGTAGATTATCGCGAAATCCTGAG
>CALXUL010000358.1 GCA_944391635.1 uncultured Clostridia bacterium
ATGCAAATTATTATAAATCGATTGATAATAAAGCTGTATGGAGTAAAGCGGTTGTCATGTGGTGAAAGAGCTGGCAAGGCATTTTTTGGAAAGGCAAAGTATCAGATTATCAATAATGCCGTAGATGCAAGAAAATTTCGCAATGTAAATGAAAATAAGTGCGCCAAGTTGCGTAAGGAATTGTTTGGAGATCATGTGGTAATTGGTAATTTAGGGAGGCTACATCCCCCAAAAAACCATGCTTTTATGCTGGATGTAATGGAGCAGTTAGTGAAAAAGAATCCGAATATTATTCTTGCACTATATGGTGAAGGCGAAAAAGAATCTGAAATAAAAGAGTTGGTGGCAGAGAAGAAACTTGCGTCTAATGTGTTTTTTATGGGTGTAACCAATGATGTTGTGAGCGCGTATCATATGTTCGACTTGTTTATATTGCCTTCTTTATGGGAGGGGTTTCCCGTAACATTGGTGGAGGCTCAGTTAAGTGGTGTACAATCTCTTGCTTCGGATTGTGTGAGCAATGAATGCGATTTGGATATTGGTTTATTAGAGTTTTTGCCACTTGATAAGGATGTTTGGGTAAATGCAATTTTGGACTCGCTGAATAAAAAGAATGGTGCATTCAGTGGGACTGAGGCGATTGATACCTATGATGTTAATATACAGTGGAAGAAACTATATGAAGCATACAAAACAGCATAAGGTACGATAATGTTCCTCGGTCGTATATGTGTGCCTTGCTGAAAATAAGTCGTTGATATGGAGATATGATTAAAATGAGAGTGGTTTTCATGATTGATAATATGAAAGGTTTTGGCGGCGCACAGCGTGTAATTGCTAATCTGTGTAATGAACTTACGCAACAGGGTAATAGCGTCATGCTGTTAATAACAGGAAATGTTACAGAAACAGTATACGAATTGGATAATTCTATTGTGATAAAGGCTTTTGATGATACATCTAAAATTAAAAAGCTTCAGAAATTAAGAAAAACAGTTGTGGAGTTCAAACCTAATGTGGTTGTTTCTTTTTTAACTATGGTAAACATTATGGCGGCAATAACCACAATGGGTACAAAAATCCCATTGATAATATCCGAACGAAATGATCCTGATTATTGCACGAAGAGTGAAAAGAAACTAAGTAATCTGTTTTATCGATTTGCAGATGTAGCAGTTGTTCAGACGGAAGATATTCGCAATAAATTAAGAAAAGTTTATCGTGGAAAAACGGTAATCATAGAAAATCCGTTGATTGATCATGCTGTTGATAAAATCGATTATACACCCACACATAAAATTGTTGCAGTTGGACGACTTACAAAGCAAAAGAATTACAAGCTTATGTTGTCTGCATTTGCTGATTTATTAAAAGAACATCCAGGCTATTTACTTGATATTTATGGTATTGGAGAACTTGAGTCAGAATTAAAAGCATATACCATTCAGAGAGATATTGGTGAAGCGGTCAACTTTAAGGGCAATTCGAATTCAGTTCTTGAGTTGGAAAAATCTTATGACTTTTTTATTATGACTTCTGATCATGAAGGTATGTCTAATGCACTTGCGGAAGCAATGTCAATAGGTTTGCCCTGTATCTCTACTGATTGCGATGGAGGTGGAGCAGCTGCACTGATACAAAATAATGTTAACGGTATATTGGTTCCTAAAAATGATGTTTTAGCTCTTACAGCGGCGATGGAAACACTTGTAAGAGACCCTAAGCATTCGGAATTACTTGGGATGAATGCGAAACAGATAAAGCTTAAATTAGATAAGAAAGTGATTAGTCACCACTGGATTGCTTTAATAAACAGTGTTGGGCTCAAAAAAGGTGACAAAAATGCAGATAAGATCAGTTCATAAAGATTTTTTTCCAAAACTCAGCTTGATATTGTTTACAGTTCTGCTATTCTTATTGAATCCCAATAATGTTTCATATAAAATGGTATGCATTTTGTCGTGGATAGATGTTGGGTTAATAATGCTGGTGTTTTGTAGCGAAGAAAAAGCGTCATTGAAAAATGCAAAGTTTCTTTTCCTTTGCATTACAATTTGTTTTACAGTTGGGCAAAACCTTGCTTATCCTTTTATCGCTGATCCGAATGAGTTCGGACATCATTTAATTGCGAATAACTATTCCGATTTTGAATTATGTAAAGGGTCTATTTTTACTTTAGAAGCGTTTAATTTTTTCGCTTTAGGCTTAACAAGTATAAAACATTTTAGATTTGTCATTAAAGATAAGCCATATGGATATGAAAAAGATTATAGCGACCTTAGCTTCGCATGGAGTGCTTATTATATTGGTACTATTCTACTGATTATTTGTGCTGTCCCACAGATTAGGTATCTTTTTTTAGAAATCAGAACATTCCTTTATAGTGGTTATGGTCAAACAGCAATCGACGGATTATCTGGAATAGCGCGGAGACTGCATTACTTGTTTTTACCAGCAGTGTGCATTCGTTATTGTGGAAAAAAATTCCTGAATAAGAGAGTTATCGTTGAGATTTGTATTATTTTTCTCCATATTGCAGTTTTTCTTGCAATAGGTGACCGTGGTACTGGATTAAGCTTATTTGTAACTTTGTTATGGCTAACAGCTTTGTTTGATGAAAAATTCAGAGTCCGTAAATATATTGTTCCTGTTGTTATAATCATCATTGCTGTACCGTTAATTAAGTATTATAGAATTGGCTTTACAAGTGGTGAGAGCAATTCTCTTATTAATTTAATTAAATATACCATAAATAATAATCCAATTACAGATATCTTGGTTGAAATGGGTGGAAGTCAAGAGATTATTGTTCTAACTATAAGAAAGGTTCAAAGTGAAGGATTTGCTTACGGAGCCGCCTATTTGGACTTCTTCATCAAGCAAATCCCTAGTTTTTTAGGGGTTAATCAAAACTATGGAACTTTAGCAAAGTGGGTAATTGGAACGACTGCGTATCAAACGAAAGGCTTTTCAATTTGGGCAGAAGCTTTCTTGAATTTTGGAATATTGGGAAGCATATTTATGTACATTCCCGGGTGTTTTTTCAAAAAACTTTATACTACTAAGCCTCCTTTAAATGTCATGACAGTGTGTCGGACATCGATGACGATGGTGTTTTTCCTAGATATTTCGAGAAGATCTATCTCCGAATTTGGATATAACTTCTTGTATGATTTTATTATTCCGTTATTAGCTATATATTTGCTTGCAAAACATATCCGCAGAAAGAGACAAGAACATGAATGATATTAAAAAGAATAAAATTAAATTAAATATTGTATGTTCTTTGGTATTGCAGATTGCAGTTTTTTGCTCTGGACTAATTTTACCTCGATTATTTATTCAGGCGTATGGTTCAAAAACGAATGGCTTAATTTCATCTATTCAACAATTTTTAGGGTTTATTACGCTGGGGGAGATGGGCATTGGTGCAGTTATTCAGTATAATCTATACAAACCACTTGCAGAGTCAAACTGGAAGGATGTTAGTCAAATTATTGCATCCTCAAAGCGTTTCTTTAATCGATTATTAATTGCGATAGTTATCTATATTGTAGTGCTTGCTGCATTACTTCCATATAAGACAATTAATGAGTTCGATTATCTGTTTACTGCTTCTTTAGTCATTTCAATATCAATTAGTTATATAGCACAGTACTATTTTGGAATGACTTACAGGCAATTGTTAGATGCTGATCAACTAAGCTTTGTTCGTATAATACCTCAAATAATTCAAGTAGTTATTAATATTTTTGTTTGTAGTTATCTGATTAAAGCGGATGTTGATGTAAGACTTGTGAAGTTTACTACATCAATTTTGTACTGTATTCAACCTTTAGTTATTATGATTTTTTCTCGATTACATTATCCGCAGATAAATTTAAAAGAGAAAATCATAGGAGAGCCGATAAAACAAAAGTGGAATGGCATAGCTCAACACTTGGCGGCAGTTATACTAAAAGACACAGATGCTGTGGTTCTTACACTATTTAGCACTCTTGAAAATGTTTCTATATATGCAGTATATCATATGATTATTTATGGCATAGAAACACTAATTGAAGCGGTGACCAATAATTACACAGCAGTATTTGGACGATTATTTGCTAAAAACAATTGTATAGAGTTTAATAAATTATTTGATAAATTTGAACTCGTATTCCATTTTGTAATGACACTTGTTTTTTCATGCATTATGGTTTTGATTGTACCTTTTGTCACAGTATATACAAATGGAATAAACGATGCAAATTACATTGTCCCTACTTTTGCTTTCGTTATCACGATTGCGCATTGGCTTTATTCAGTTAGATTACCATATCATATACTGATAAAGGCAGCTGGACATTATAAGCAAACCCAAGGAAGTGCTGTTATTGAAGCGATGATTAACATTGTTATTTCTGTTTTAACGGTATATAAATTTGGGCTAATTGGTGTAGCACTTGGTACTGCATGTGCAATGCTTTATAGAAGTGTTTATTATCTGATGTACTTGTCTAAGCATATTCTTAAAAGAAATTTCTGGTTAAGTATCAGATTCTATATGATTGATATTATTTCTTTTGCCTTAATTATTATGCTTACGACATCAATAAAAATGACGTCAGTTTCTTTTTTTGCATGGGTTATTTTAGCAATTAAAGTATTTGTCGTGGCTTTTATAACGGCGGTTATTGTCAATTTGATATGTAATTTTAGAAAAATTAAAAGATATTTTTTGACAAGGAAAAATTGAGAATGGAGAAAGCAATATGAGTCTTTTTACAAATAAAATCCTAATGATTACTGGCGGTACCGGATCTTTCGGTAATGCAGTACTTAACCGTTTCTTGCAGACCGACATCGGAGAAATTCGCATCTTCTCTCGCGATGAGAAGAAGCAGGACGATATGCGTCATCATTTTCAGGTAGCGATGCCAGAAGTTGCAGACAAGATTAAATTCTACATAGGTGATGTACGAGACCTTCAATCGTGCAAAAATGCTATGCACGGTGTTGATTACATTTTCCATGCCGCGGCTTTAAAACAGGTTCCTTCCTGTGAGTTTTTCCCTATGGAAGCAGTTAAGACCAACATCATCGGCACAGATAATGTGCTGACTGCAGCTATTGAAGAAGGCGTGGAAGCCGTAATCTGTCTATCCACGGACAAGGCTGCCTATCCCATTAACGCTATGGGCAAATCAAAGTCTCTTGAAGAGTCTGTGGCTATTGCTAAGAGCCGCTATAGCGGAAAAACCAAAATATGCTGTACCCGCTATGGTAATGTTATGTGCAGCCGCGGCTCGGTTATTCCACTGTGGATTGACCAGATCAAAGCTGGTAACCCCATCACTGTTACCGAACCCAATATGACCCGTTTCATTATGTCTTTGGAAGAGGCTGTTGATCTTGTTCTCTATGCCTTTGAACACGGAGAAAACGGTGATTTGCTCATTATGAAGGCACCTGCCTGTTCCATTGGTCTACAAGCAGAAGCTGTCTGTGAGATGTTCGGCGGTAAGAAGGAAGATATCAAGGTCATCGGTATTCGTCATGGTGAGAAGATGTACGAAACCTTGCTCACCAATGAGGAATGTGCAAAGGCTATTGATCTCGGCGGATTCTACCGTGTGCCGGCAGACAACCGTGGACTGAACTACGATAAATACTTCAAAGATGGCGATGCCGAGCGTAACACATTGACCGAGTTTAACAGCAACAACACAAAGCTGCTGAACAAGGAAGAAATTAAGGCAAAGATGATGGAGCTTACATACATACAAGAAAGATTGGCAGAGGAATAATGAACCTATTAATTATTGAAGCGGGCTCCTTTTCGACAGAAATTGAAGAATTGGCTAGGCTGCTCGGATATGACGATATTGCTTTCTTGGATGATAATCCTGATAAGGCGTTAGCGCATCCGGTAATTGGGGCTATAAACGATATCGAGAAGTATTGTGGTCAGTATGACAATGCGATTGTTGCTCTCGGGAATAATAAGAACAGAATAAACTACCACGGCATTCTGGAGTCCTGCGGATTTAATATTCCAGTTCTAATTCATCCAACAGCGTATGTGAGTCCAGATGCAACACTTGCTCCGGGATGTATCGTCAGAACTTTTGCAGTAGTTGGTCGTTTTGCAGAACTAGGAAAAGCAGTGATTCTAAATATCGGGGCTAAAGTGGATCATCACTGTGTGATAGGCGATGGCAGTTATCTGCTTATTAATTCTGTAGTTAGGGCTTCGCAGCGGGTTGAACCGCTGACTTGGCTCGGTGCTGGACAGGTGATACAATAGAAATTGCCCACAGCTTTGATTTGGTATACTGCATAAAATTAACAATCTTCATGTGGTGTGCGATGAGCAGCAGTTTGATAACTGTCGCATGTTAGTGGAAGATCTTTGATTCAGTCCAGCAGATGGTTGGAGAAATACAGGTATGGTAGGGGAGGGTTTATGAAGCAATTAGTAATACTCGGTTCCGGTGGCTATGGGCGCACAGTTGCTGACGTAGCGGAGCAACTAGGATATAGCATCATATTTCTTGATGGCAGTCTTCCGGGACATGAACTTTCAACTTTTTCATCCTATATTGATGATTACACAGAGTTCATCCCCGCTTTCGGAAACAACGAATTTCGCTTGGAATGGCTAAATCGCTTAGAAACGGCTGGTGCTAAGCTTGCTACGCTCATTCATCCAACAGCGTATGTGAGTCCAAGAGCGACAGTTCGTCCAGGTACTGGTATACTTCCACATGTGATCATCAACACAGATGTTGTGGTGGAGAAAGGCTGCATTATCAACCTCGGGGTCATAGTTGACCACGGGTGTATAGTAGAAGAAGGCTGTCACATTTGCCTTGGCGCAATCGTTAAGGGAGAGAACCATTTGCCACGCTGTATAAAAATCGAAGCTGGTGAAGTGGTTGAGCGTGGACAGTATCCGCTTTAAGGATTCTTTTTCTACTTGATTGTTATGTGGTAGAGTTGGTAAAATAGAGGAAATAAGGCATAACCCCACCTGTGGCAAAGAAACACAGAGAAAAAGTGGTCAACCGACCACAGGAGGATAGATAAAATGGTAGAACATAATTTTATGTGGAAAAACAATGGGCGTACCAAGGTTATGATAGGCTGTGGAACTCGCCCCGAAATCATCAGACTTGCCGCAGTTATCAAAAGATGCCGCGAATACTTTGATACCTGTGTGATTTACTATAACCAGAACTGGGATCGTAATCTTTCTACGGTCTTCTGGGAAGACTTTGAGCTTAAGAATAATGCAGGCGAGTTTGGCCCAGATATCCTTGTGCCAGTAGTTGGAGAGAACCTTGGCGTGACTTGTGGAAACATCTTAGGCAGAAGCTATGAGCTTCTCAGCGAATTGCAGCCAGACGGATATCTGGTCCTTGGCGATACGAATAGCTGCCTGTCCGCCATTAGTGCGAAAAGATTACACATCCCTCTTTTCCACATGGAAGCAGGAAACCGCTGTAAGGACGAGTGCTTGCCGGAAGAGACAAACAGAAGAATTGTGGATGTGATTTCTGATGTCAACCTGTGTTACTCAGAGTTTGCCAGGAAGTACCTTGCGGACACCGGTCTTCCAAAGGAAAGAACCTATATGACTGGTTCTCCGATGGCAGAGGTGCTTCGCATGAATCTCGAAAAGATTGAAGCATCTGATGTTCTTGACCGCCTGGGACTTGAGCTGAACAAATACATTCTTCTGTCTGCACACAGAGAAGAAAACATCGACACAGAGAAGAACTTCACGAGCCTTTTCACCGCGATCAATGCCTTGGCAGAGAAGTATGATATGCCGATTCTTTATTCCTGCCATCCAAGAAGTAAAAACAGATTGGAGAAGAGTGGCTTCAAACTCGATCCAAGAGTAAGAGTTAACGAACCTCTTGGATTTAACGACTATAATAAACTTCAGATGAATGCGTTGGCTATTGTGTCTGATTCCGGTACGTTACCGGAGGAGAGCAGCTTCTATCTCTCCATTGGTCATCCGATTGCAGCAGTGTGCATTCGTACAAGCACTGAGAGACCAGAAGCGTTGGAAGCGGGGGACTTTATCCTGGCTGGTATTACCACCAAGGAACTGCTGAATGCCACAGACATGGCAATCGAGATGAAGCAGAAAGGTGTTCTTGGAAAACCCTGTCCGGATTACGTGGATGAGACCGTGTCCATGAAGGTGGTAAGAATCATTCAGGGATATGTAAATGTGGTCAATAAAATGGTTTGGAGAAAAGACCAGTAAAAAATTTGAAAAGGTATGGGAAGTAGCAGATAGGAGTAAATTGGGAATGAACATATTAGTAACAGGTGCAAAGGGCATGGTGGGAACCGCTCTTTGCAATAATTTGAAGAATATAAGAGATGGAAAGAATAGAACAAGAAATATTGAAATCGGTGAGATTTATGAGTATGATCTAAATTCTACGCCGGAAGAATTGGATGAATACTGCAAGAAAGCAGACTTTGTGTTCAACCTCGCCGGTGTGAATAGACCGGAGAATCCGGAAGATTTTATGAAGGGGAACTTTGGTTTTGCAAACCAGCTGTTAGATACACTCAAGAAACATGAGAATAAAGCGGGCATTATGCTCTCATCTTCTGTCCAGGCTACACTGGAAGGCCGTTTTGGCAACAGTGAGTATGGCAGAAGCAAAAAAGCGGGTGAGGAGCTATTCTTTCAGTACGGAAAAGAGACGGGTGCCCCTGTGTATGTCTATCGGTTTGTGAACCTGATGGGTCATTCCAGACCGAAATACAATAGTGCTATTTCTACTTTCTGCTGGGCAGTGGCAAATGATAAAGAGTTCACTGTGAATGACAGAAGTACCGAACTGGAAGTGCTGTATATTGATGATCTCGTGGAAGGAATGTTTGACCTCTTGGAGGGAAAAGAAGCGCATTGCGAATTTAACGGTGTGGAGACGGTATTAAAAGAAGATGGAAGATACTGTTGTGTTCCGGTGACACATAAAGTGACATTGGGAGAGATTGTGGATCTTCTGAAGCAATTTAAAAAGCAGCCTGCTACACTTATGATGCCGAAGATGCCA
This sequence comes from uncultured Clostridia bacterium, assembly GCA_944391635.1. Taxonomy (GTDB): domain Bacteria; phylum Bacillota; class Clostridia; order UBA1381; family UBA1381; genus HGM11525. The sequence goes on from CALXUL010000358.1 coordinate 9,075, forward strand.
GATGGTTCTTTTGCGAAGAAGCTGTACAGTCTGTATCTGACATATCTGCCAGTGGAGAAGTTTAAATACGCTCTCAAAATGAATGTGGATGATCGCGGCAGCTTTACGGAGCTTGTACACACAGAGGATTGCGGACAGGTATCCATCAACATCAGCCGCCCCGGCATCACCAAGGGGCAGCACTGGCACAACAGTAAATGGGAGCTGTTTATTGTGGTGGCAGGACATGGACTCATTCAGGAGCGGAATATCAATACCGGAGAGACCGTTGAGTTTGAGGTAAGCGGAGACAAAATCGAAGCAGTTCATATGATTCCTGGATGGACGCACAATATCATCAATCTTAGTGATACGGAAAACCTTGTGACAGTTATGACCTGTAATGAAATTTTTAATCCGAACAGACCAGACACCTTCGGGGAATCTGTATAAATTTTCGCAATACAATAGCGGCATCACAATCTCGGTGCCGCTGAAAACATACGGTAAGATGTCATGATATATATTGACAATGCGTACTGCATCTTGATATTTCAGGAGGTAAGATGGAATATATAACCGTACATGAAGCAGCAAAAAAATGGAATATCCCGGAACGTCGGCTCACATTTCTGTGTCGGGAAAGAAGAATCGTTGGCGCATATAAGTCGGGAAACAATTGGTATATCCCAGACGACGCCGAACGTCCGATGGATGGCAGAACCAAGGAATATGCCGCGGCAGTCAGCCAGAAACATAAAAAGGAGAGCATATCCATGGCAACAATACAATATACGGAAAGCGGGGCAAGCCAAAACGCTATATCCAAGTTTGAAGAGAAATACCAAAAATCTCCCGAATACACAGCTTTTACGCCTTATCGCATCTGTCCGCTTGGCGCACATAGCGACCACCAGCTTGGTAAGATAACAGGCTTTGCCATTGATAAAGGCGTACATATCGCATACGGTCCAAAGCAGAATGGTGTGGTGGAGTTGGCATCCTTGCAGTTTCCTAAGCGTGCACAGTGGCACGTTACAGGTACCCCGCAGACCAAACAAAACGACTGGGCAGATCATCTCCGAGGTGC
>CALXUL010000359.1 GCA_944391635.1 uncultured Clostridia bacterium
TTATAAACGTCTTCCCATTTAACTGAGAGATAATGTCGAACATTTGAGTCTTCATCTTTGAATTCATCAGTTGCAAATAAATCTAATTGTTCATATTGATTTTGGATGTTTCCTAAAGGTCCTCCGCCTTCAACGATAGAATCAAATGTGTACTCTGTTCTTTGTACTTTTGTCTTACCAATAGGTGTCCACTCACTAAATACAATTGGTTCACCTGTTGCTGTTTTTCGAGTTAAGGTATCCCCTTGAGCCATATTTGCAGAAATTATGACATTGGCACTTTTTAAAACTTTTTGACTTTGTTCTTCGTGACTAAAAGTATTAAAATATGCATCCCTAAAGGTATTTACCATATTAATAACGAGCATTTCAACATTATCTTCCATTAATTCAATACCATACAAAGTGGAGAGGGCTAACAAGAAATTATTTTGTAACTCCTTATTAGTCTTACTCTGTGTTTTAGCGTATTCTAGCTTCCGTTTTAGGATTTCAATCAAGAATGCTCCTTCTCCTGCCGAAGGTTCAAGAAAGGTCGCAGTTAGAGAATTAACTTTTGCTTTTATTTCAGGTTGATCAAGCATTAAGTCAACTATTTTACGTGGAGTAAACACCTCGCCATTATTTTTAACTCGATCAATCGATTTGATAATCTTTTTCGGCATCCTTTTCTAATCCTTTCAGTTTTTCTTTCATATTTTCTTTATTTTTAAAATCAGTATCTACTAAATATACTTGATCATTATCTTTAATTAAATAATTCTCTTGTTGATGAAAATTATATTCTAGAAAATTACCTAGTTCATCAGAAGATATAATATACTCTTTGTCCTTTGAAAATCCATTTTGATCTTTAATAATTGCATCAGAAATAAGTTTCACATAACTACAATCTTTTTTTCTTGTGCTATAAATAACAAATTTTAGGCACGCCCCAATTTGTTTTGCAAATTGATTTAAAGATATGAATTTTTGCGAATTATCTTCCTTTTGACCTGTCCAACTATATCTCATAGGATGTGCAGTGGCATTAGAAATATAAGGATTTTCAGTTTTTAAAAACTCATAAATCACATTATTCTTGCTATCATATAAATCTATATCAAAAGCAGTAGTTGGAGTTGTTTTCAGTAATTTTTCAGTAATATCTATACCCTCATTATCCATTAGAAAAGTATCATCCTTTGACATATTTTTCAAAAGATTTGTGACAAATTTATCTGTATTACCTGATTTCTTATCTCCAAAGATTTTTGTACTTTTTCCAACTTTACTATGATTATTTTCTTTTATAAAAACATCTTGGTATTCCTTAAAAGAATATATTTTAGCGATATGTCTCTTTAAGCGATCATTTAATTTATAATTTGTTACAGCTAAATAATTTAAATTTTCTGTATTATAAACAATTACTGAAATGCGTGATATTCCCTTCAACCTTGAAAGACATTGCAATTCATGTCTTTTTCTTTTAGTATTCATTTTTTCATTCTTGAAAAAATAAAGATGATATTGTCCATTTCCAATTTTCAATAACCTATCAATCATCATAAATCTATAGTTATCCATAATATATCACCGCAAATTATCAATTTTGCATCTTATATATTCACTCTCTTTTTTTGAGAGCCCTATGATATGTTCTAGTTGAGTATCAATATCCATAGTGAAATTAATGAATTTATTATTCTTATAATTAAGAATGTCTGGTACTTCTTTGCCTAAAGAAGATATAGATTCATCTGTTAATAAAAAAGCAAACCTAATTAAATAACTTTTTGCATATTTCAAGAAATTCTCAGCTTCTTCTTTAGTTTTAAAAGATTTAAGTGCTAATCTTGATCTTCCAAAAGCTGACCTATTATCGACAATTTGAATCTGATTACTTCTTTTTTGACCACCTGCATTTGCACTAGAAACAATTACTTGCCATTCATTAATAAGGTTGACATGAGAAGTGATATTCTTTTTATCAGTAATAAACCATGTTGCTCTACCTGCTTTACCAGCTTTATCATTTGTGAAAAGCTTAATCTCATTATTTTTCAATTCTTCTGATGCTTTGTATGGCCTTATTTTATCGGGATTTTTCTCAACGAAATCACTTTCAATTTTAAAAAGCTGACGATTAATTACAGGACTTTCACTAATATATTTTAAGTTGTATTTTTGGACAAAAGCATCGATTTTCTTTGAAATGATCATATCTTTAGGATTTAAAATTAATAATTTCTTACCTGGATGTTCAATCTCTAGAGTTTGTTTTTCTCCATTCTTTCCAATATATTCATATAAAAATTTATCAGAATTTTTAGAATAATCCTTGAATACTATAGAAATTCCACCAGCAATTGCAACATCGCTAAAGACATCACTAGCTTCTTCAAAATACGTCAATTTTCTTAAATGCGGATCGTTAATTTGACTATAGCCAAAAGTTCTTAATCCTTTGCCGGAACCATGAATCCATCTTTTAGCAGGATATATTAATGAAGAATAACTAGTATTTAGGTTATCAGCTAATTCTTGAAAATATTGAAAAATATTTTCAACAGGTTGTTGTCCACTAGCAGTTTTCTTTGAAGTTATCCTTTGATAAGGTGGATTTCCAATTACGACATCAAATTTCATATTATTAAACAATCCTTCAATTTTCTTTGCTTCATCGTTAACATCAGCTTTTGCATCGTCAACAATATTTTCTACATACTCAGAATTAATCTCCCAATCAGAATGATAGCCAGCCAAAGTTCTTCTAGCAATTTCTTTAGCCATTGGTGTCTTAGCAACTAAGAAAATATTTTCTCTTAAAATTTGTTGCCACAATAATAGTTCATCTTCAAAACTAAATTTGCCGGCAGTTTGATCATTCATCTTCTTAAACTCACGCCAATAAATCGAAGTAGCAACATACAGTGGATATAATCCTGTCTTAGAATTAATTTCTAGAACATGTGCATTATCATTGAGAGTCTGATCAGTATATTCCGTTTCAATCCAGCGTCGAACGACTTTACCATCTTCATAAGAATATTGGTAGTCTTTGTCAAAAAATGATAATCCACCAATTGTCTTTCCTAAGTGCATGTTAACTACACGCCAAGGAGTTAAAACTGTTTCCTTATCAGGGTTTCTAAAAGTACCAAATATATCAGCAATCTTCTCAACTCTTTCTAATGGATCGGCTTTATCTAATCCCTTAACTTGGCGTCTAATAATTTTACCTGCTTCAATAAAGACATCAGCATCATAGTATTTAACGAATTTATTAAACAGAGCCTTAGTAATACCCTTAGGCATAAATTCTTCCCAGGATATGTCATCAATACTGTTAACAAATTTCTTAATGGAAACCTCTTCATCAAATTCAATATCCATCCCATAAATCATCATTGGAATTCTAATTGAAATTCCTCTCAGAATAGAAATCATTGTCCGACGTTGCTTCTTTAATGCTTTGACTTTATCAAGTGCCTCTTGTTCTTCCTTACTTCTCTCTCGTGGCTTCTTTTTTCTGGCTTTTTCTGCTGTATCATATTCTTCTTCATCTAAGCCTTGATGATTTACATCGACTTTCATTGGCTTTTTATCTTTCTTGGTAGTACCAATGATTCCTTTTAGATCATTAAATTCTTGTAAATCGGCGTCTTTAATAAGAAGCAGCTCATCACTGTAAATTGAATCATCATCAAAACCAGTTCTAACAGCTCTTTCAGCATATGCACGCTTGATCTTACTCAATAGGCTATCCACTTTAAGTGGCTTCATTTGCTGATTATTTTCACCAATGATTGGTAGGAAATTCATTAATTTAGCCATTTGAGCTTTTTGTTCTTTAGTTTGAATTTTGCCAACACCTGTGGCCAGACTAGTTGATTCTGCCATAATTGTTAATGCCCTATCTGGAGCAAAGTCGAAAATATAGCAATTTTCTTTTTTACCAAATTCAGGAGAAGAATATGGAGTTTGAGCCCTAAAAGCAGTCTGTAAATATTGCATAGAACTACTGATATTAGACAGGAACAGAACACCTGTCCATTCAGGAATAGTGGCACCTGTCGTAAGTTTTCTCACTGTTAAAGTGATTGTTTTCTTACCTTCTTTATCTGCTTGAGCAATTGCCTTATTTTCAGCTTCTGCATCGTTGTCAGTACCCAATTCTTCATCCGATTTATCATGTCTTACGACATTAAGAATCTTATACTCTTCACCAAATACAGGATGCTTCTTAAGTAAATCTTCCAATGCATTTGCTTCTTTGATACCTGGCATCACCCACAGAGTATGTAATAACCTATTTCTAAATTCACGAGTAGCAAAAGGATAATTAGTTGGGCCAGGATTAGTAATATTATCTAAAAAATGTTTGACATCATTTTCATAAATAAATTTTCCTTGGTTATTTGTTCTGAAAAACTCTTTAAAGTTAAAAGTATACTTACTTAATCCTTCACCTGTAAAACGTGGATCATTGAAATGTTTATTCATCTCAAAAGTAAACATTGATACCTTAGGAAGACCAGCATATGGATTGGCTACACCGGGATACATTTTAGCCCAATTGCTCTTTGCTTCCTGCTCCATCGTATAGTCCCAAGTAAAGACATGATCTTCATCATAATCAGAAATAATATTAAATGGAGTACCTGATAAATCGAGTTCTTTAGTATGTCTCTTTTTCGCTAATCCAATAACATTTTGGGTTAACTCAGTTTGGGTTGCTTCATGAGCCTCATCAATAATGATTAAATCCCAATCAACTGCAAAAAGATCCCTATTCTTATCTTTGACCTTACCTCCAACTGCTTCAGAACCTCCAAGATCTTGGATGCTTGCAAAATAAATATAAGATTTTGAGGAATTTTCTAGATCGGCAATGTTTTTATGTCCCTTATCCTTTGAGCCATAAATATAACCAGACTCTGGCATCCCTATCTTATTGAAGTCATCAAACCATACTTGGCTAACAACTGGACGATGCGTCATAATAAGAACTTTTTTGTACTTTTCTTCTTTTATTAGCTCTAAGGCAGTTAATGTTTTACCAAAACGCATCTTAGCGTTCCAAAGCATTTTATCACCAGACTTAAAGCCAGCAATAGTCTTATCTACCGCCTCTTGTTGTTCTGGGCGAAGTACAATTTGAGCTTTTGGTGCTAATGTAACTTTGTCTAAACTATCCTTGCCTTCTTTAACAGCCTTAATAGCTTTTTTGGCTGTTTCTAGATCTGTTTCGAACCATTCATCACCCGTCAAATTCTTGCTATGTTTGATTCCAGATCTTTCAAGCACATGATGAACATCGTGATCAGAAAACCACCAACCATCAGATTTACGATATGCTAATTCAGCCCATTCTAAGTTAGTAGGTACACCAGATGTTTTCATGTACTGATCAATGCGCTTCTTAGCCCATTGACGTAAATAAGGACTATTGTCTGTATTATCTTGAGCTAAATCTCCAACACCAGTTTTTCCTATCTTTTGATTTCCTTCATAGACACTGAATTTACCGGAAGAATTATCTGCAGTTTGAATATATATTAAGTTTTTCTCAGCATTTGAAACTGGACGCGACGTAGTCTGATATAGAAAATCTTGTTGCTCAGGTTCATGAAAGTTTGTAGGATCTACTTTTCTATCATAATAATTTCCAACAAACCAAACACATAAAGCATATAAGTGTTTCAGTGCACTTAAAGCTTCATCTTTAGTATTATTTTTTAAAGTATGTGCAGCAGTATTACCAACATTTTTAACATCGTAAAAGAATTGCAATGCATATGGTTCAATATATTGCCCTAACTTTAAACGTTTTAAAACATTATCAAATGTGTCTCGATCACCGACGTTTAAATAATTTTCATCTGCGACATCTTTAGCCATATTTTCAGCTATAGTTCTTGCAGAAACTAAGACATTAGAATATAAGCCCATTGTATAGCTCAATTCAGCTTCAGAAGCACGTTTATAATATTGTTCAGTTAATATATCTTCGTTTAAAAATTCAAAATTACTATGCATTTTTGATCCCATCATTTATAAAGTATGACTTTATTTTACTCTGAATATGCGTTTAATAACAAGTAACGTCAGCACAAAAAAGAAGCACCAACGCGGTGCTTCTTTTAAACATGAACGAATTAAACCTAACATTCATTATCTTACTTCTGAGATTAGACTAATACTTTTAATCTTAAAATTCAACCACCAAATTCATTTATTAGTCGAATATCAAAGGCTTCATTTCATATTAATTCTTTGCTTTTTTCAATGCATCTTGTACAGCATCTTCAATAGCCCGACTGGTCATTGAAGCACCAGTTACCGCATCAACATTAGGATCATTAGCTTGAACAATTTCGGCTGGAATTTGTTCAAGTGCTTTTTTGCCATAATCTGAGCTTTCTGAGTCTTTCAAAATTTCAACATTACTGATCTTATGATTTTCATACGTAACTCTAACAACTAATTCATCACCCATTCCTAAATCACTACGACCAATATATTGGTTCTTTCCTACTTTATAATCATCAGTCGTGGATTCTGCTTCACTTGCACCAGTTGTAACTTCTGCTTTATCGTAAGTAGGATTACCATCTTTAGGCATGGCAGCATTTTCACCAGCAATTTTACCGAAGATTAAACACTCAGCAATATTGTTACCACCTTGATACTTATTAGCACTTATACCACCAAGTTCACCTGCTGAATAAAAATGCTTAATTGGATTACCATTTGGATCAAGCACTTGGGCATTAGCATTTCTTCTTGGTCCACCTTGAGTATTCAGCATTGATTGCTTAAGTGGCAAAGCATAATATTTATTACCTTCAAAGGCTTTCATCGTATTAATGTTACGACCGAATTGATAATCTTTGCCTAGCTTAATTTGTTCATTGAAATCGTTAATTGTTGTCTTCAAAACTTCGGGGTCAATCTCAATTGCTTTAGCAAGAGCTTCTATTGAATCTGCGCTAATTAACATTTGTTCGAATTGATCACCTAGTTTTAAGCCTTCGAGCTTTTGGTATTGTTTTTCATCAAAAATCAAATATGGCTTGGTAGTTGGTTGTGGGACCATCCATGTTCCGTGGAAGTTGTTATGACCATGACGGTGACTTTCTGTTTCGTTGAAATATCTAGTACCGTCATCGCCAATTACTAATGCACTACCATCAGCCATAGCGGTCCAAGCGAATAAAATCGGACCTCTTTGACCAGCTGGCATTCTATATGTTAAGCCTAATGATTCGAAGTTATGCATATGCCACATGTCAGCACCAACTTCTTCAGCCATCTTGATACCAGCACCTTTATTATAAATAGAGCCTTGTGGGACCATCCAGTCACGACCAAGATAATCTTGAACCATTTTCTGATTATTTTCAAAACCACCAGTAGCTAAGACAATACCATTATTTGCTTTGACATTAGTAATTACATGATCGTGATCGATTTGAACGCCAACAACTTTCTCATCTTGCTTAATTAGATGCTTAGCAGGTGAATGATACCAAACAGTAATATTCTTTCGACTTAAGACCTCTTTGCGTAATTGTTTCCACAAACTTCCATTAAAGAAGCCTTTAGTTAACACAAAAGTATCATAGCTTTCAGCACCCTTATATTCTGGATACTCTGGAATCATTGATTTAAGCATTGAACCCCAAGAATTCATCACAGATTTGACACTAATTGGTTCAACATTAAAGTATTTTTCAATATATTGCTTCATATTAGCGAAACCGTCAACATAGGCATCGATCATTGATTCATCTAAATCTAACGGTTTTTGAAGTTGATGATAATATTGCTTCATTTTATCTTTATCAGTAGTAAAACCAATAATTTGGCCACAATAACGTGTATTACCACCTTCATGTCCTTCTGGAGCTGAATCTACCAAAAGGACTTTGGCACCTGCATCTGCAGCAAATCTAGCAGCTGTTGCTCCTGCAGCACCAAAACCTAAAACTACAACATCATATGTTTTATTCCATGTAAGACTCATATTATACACGCTTTCTAATATATTAACCGCTTACACGGATCATTCTAACATTATCATAGGGATAATAAACTTAATTTATATACAGATAAGTGAAATCTTAGTACTTATTACCAACAAAAAAGATTGAGACATTATCTCAATCTTCAAAATACCTTAAGGGATAGCTTTCTAATTCAAATTTTCTTTTAAACAATGATGATTATAGGCCCAGATAGTTAGCAGTGATATTCCGCCTATCCATAAAACACTCATAATAATAGCGGACCATTTTCCCATTATATCCCCTGTTACTACGAGCGGTGATATATCAAAAGCAATGTGCATAATGACATTTAACCACATATTATTAGTGAGTATTCTTATCGTGCACAGCATTAATCCTATAGATGTAACTGCAATCACCTGTTGAAAAGTAACTCCAAAATCTTGTCTAGATAAATTCACAAAATGGGCTAAGCCAAAACAAATCGAACTTAAAATAGCTGACTACAATAACACGTAGCGTCTTTTACTAAGTATTTTGGTAAACAAATTAAAAAGTAAATCACGAAATAAAAATTCTTCACAAAGTCCCGCAGCCACTGCTAACAAAAGAATTGTTATGATACTCATTAC
>CALXUL010000360.1 GCA_944391635.1 uncultured Clostridia bacterium
CTTAAATCTTTTACTTTCTTCTTTACTTTTCCTAATTTATTATTTCTAAAATCTTCTTTACTATCTACATAACCTATATCTATTAACATTTGTGTTAGTTTATCTTTGCTTATTTCATTTTCTCCAAAAAATACAGGTTTCATTTTTGCTTGAATTCTATATAAGTCTTGTTGTAAGTCTGCTGTTATTTTTTTCCCACTTTTTAGTGTTATTAAATTATTTAAATGTGCATCTCTTAAATCTTCTTGTACTACATCACATTTTATTCCAATACTATTTAATATTTTTTTATATAAATGTGATAGCGATATACAAGTAAGTTTTCTTTTTCTTACTGCTCTATCTATTTCTACACTATCTCTTTTTGATTCTCTTATACATCTTGCTATTTCTTGTTTATTCCCAAAGTATATTCTTTCATCACATGATTTTAGTTTAGCTAGTTTTATATATACATATAAAGCTAACTTTATTTCTATATCTTCTTTAGTTTCTCCTTCTTCTCCATTTAGGATGTTTTCTACTTCTTCATATAACTTTTTTTCTATTTCTGTCATAGTACCACCATAAATATTTTACCATATTTCTATATTTTAGGAAAGAAAAAAGAGCCATTGGCTCTTTCTTAAAAACTATACTTTAAGTTTTTACATTAGTTTAAATAACAAATATTTCATTACTTTACTGCCAAACACATACGAAATGTATAGTCCCACGAGCCTTCCCATCCAGTATATCCTCCACCATAAAACACCCCTGCATGAGCACTTCCATCATTATAAAAACCACCACGTCCCCAAAATGGACAATCATCATACGTAAAACCATTAAAATCATCATGCCATCCGCTTGTTTCATAAGTTGCATCTCCTATTTTATACGCTATATTAGCTTCATCTTCAGTATATACAGTTACATATTTTTTATTTGTTTCTTTTAGCATTGAACTTCCATTATTCAAAATACTTGAAATTCCACCCGTATAATATGCAGCTACACGTTCACGTATACCACCTGATAAATCATATATCCCCGTTTCATTTTCTTTTCCTCCTATATTTTTCTTTTGCTTTTATATACAAAATTTCTTTTACTTCATCATTAATTAAATTCACTCCTTTCATACAATTTATTTATGTACTCTATGTACGCCTTATAAGATAAAAATATTTTATTTTCTATATAATTTCTACATATTTTATTGAAGGTGATATGATGAAAATAATAGCAAATAATTATGAACCCAAAGATATTATTAGAATAATTCGTGAATGGTCTGTTCTTTCTCAAAAAGATATTGGTAATAAACTATCAATAGCTGCTAATACTATATCTAGCTATGAAAGAGAAAATAGTCAACCTGATTTTGAAACAATTACAAAGATTGCTAATATTTGTGATTTTGAAATATGCTTTTATAATAAGAAAACGAAAACTTATTTATCTGTTTCCGATTTATCAAAAAAATCATAATGCAAAGAAGCTAGAATACTCCTAGCTTCTTTATTTTATTAATATTTTTATAATATTACTTCAATATGATATATCTTTCTTTCTCCATCTAATTTAATCTTATTTTCAACCTCATTATTATCTAACAATACTTTAGTAACCCCCCTATTTTTATTATTAGGATTCTTAACATTAATATGATAAATACTATCTTTCCATTTATACTGTATTTGATATTCTTTCCAATCTCTAGGAATACATGGGTCAATTGTCATATAACCATTTTCTATCTTTAATCCTAAAATATATTCAATTCCTGCTTTATAATACCAACTACTAGAACCAGTGTACCAAGTCCAACCACCACGACCTATTAAATTGCCTTGTCCATAAATATCTGCTGCTACTGCATATGGTTCAACTTTATATTTATTAGAAGCATCTTTAGTTCTAGAATGCTCAATTGGATTAATCATTCTATAAAACTCTAGTGCTTTATCACCAAAACCAAGTAAACTTTCTGCAATAATAACCCACACTGCTGCATGTGTGTATTGCAGTTGTGGACATTTTTTCTATCCTACCTTTTTCTCATAACTTTTTCTAGCACATATAAAATTATTATTTAAATCTTGTAATGGTTTAAAATTAAAATAAATATCAACTTGCTTGTCGCTATGAATTTCAATTTTTTCTATAAATTCTCTAATTATTTCTTTTGTTGGTTTCTCCATATTAAGAAATTCTTCTATCAAATTATCTAATCTATTATCATTTTTTGTCTTATCACTTTCTCCAGATAGTTCTTTTTCAAGCTCTTTGATGTTTTGTTCATATCCTTTTACAATCTCTTTTATTCTATTAGCATTTTTCATATATTCGTCAAGTGTGATAATTCCTGCCAGTCTGTCATCATACATTACTTCCAACTTTCTAGTTTCATTGTTTATTGCTTGTTTAAAAGATTCTATTTGCTTTTTTATATTAACTTCTTTACATTGTTTTGTTTTAGTTTGTTCTGCAATTTCTTCTAGTTTTTTTGTATTGGTATATTCTTTGCAAACTTCTCTTAAAACTTCTAGCATTTGTTGTTCAAAAACTTGATAATTAAAATTGTGTGGCGAACATACATCAAATTTTCCAAAC
>CALXUL010000361.1 GCA_944391635.1 uncultured Clostridia bacterium
GCTTCTATGTATTCCTTTATCATTTTGTAGGTAACTCGCTCTTTCGGCTTGTACGCCTCGGCTCTTTTAGAGATATTATCAAGCGGTACTTTGCCCTCTCCCTCGCCAAACTCCACTTTTACGCTGATTGTGCTGTCAGGTTTTTTGTGGGAAAGCAGTACTACCGTCTCGGCGTGCATACCAAATTAAAACATATCCCCACAAAACCCCAGAAATATGGGCAATATTTCTACAATATGATTACCGTACATATATCCCTTTTCCCATAAATAAATATTGATAAAACTATTGATTTATTTCAATATATCTGTTCTCTATAGGTATTCCATTAGGCAAATATGGGATAATGGCATTAACAATATCACTTGCCCTTTTTCCTTTTGTTTGCCTTATTATAAAATCTCTATACGCTTTGTTATCCAACTCAAAAAAATGTCCTGTCGATGTCGAAAGCGATTTGCAATTAAAAACCTTTAGAACTTCCTTATATATCTTGGAATCAAGAATTTGTTTAAATTTTTGCTCTTGTTCTGTTTTTACTTTCTCATACGATATTTCTCGAATAGCCTCAGCCAAAGTTTCTTTTGCTTTTTCTTCACTCTTTTTTGATATGGCTGCTATAGTAAGTTTGAATTTTATCTCAGATACAATTGCTTCACAGATCTGCTTATCAATTTCTTCAGCAAAGCGCTTTTCAATAATATACTTTTTTACATTTTCTATTTTTGAGTCATCAGAAAATCCCATAATATCATTAACAACTTGAAGCAACTCTTCTGTTAAAAATAAATTTTCTACCTCTGCCACTTCTAAAGTAAAAATGTTATCTTTTTTATAAGCCTCTATCTCATACTCACTTCGATAATCCCGGTCTATAATACCATAACATTTAAAATTGTGTAACTGTCTATTACTGTTCATAGCTTTTGTTTGTGATATGACAGAACTACAACTCCCACACGGTATTACATAATAATCTCTGTATATTTCAGAATATAATTTAGTATCATAACTATCGCTTGTCCCTTCCACAAACAAAACAGGTTTTCTATTTCCCAAAATATCTAACAAAAGCTGTTCTGGAAGATTACTATTTTGTACTTCTTCCAAACTCCATTTTGTACCATCGAACTCTTTAACCCATAATTTTTTTGAGTCTCTATGACAAGCTGCAAACTGGGTATCATGTGTGATATAAATAAAAAAACAATCTTCTCTTTCGGCTTCAATAGCCGTCCAAAGTCGATCCATTATTGAACGATGCAAATGAATTTCCGGCTCATCAATTATAATTGTTTTATTCTCAGGAATACTTAAACACTGCGCTATCAGATACAAACCAACTCTTTCGCCATCGCTCATATCTCTTCCTTTGTATTCAAAATATTCTCCATTTCTTTCTGAACTCGCCATAACTTTTCCGTCTTCAATTACTATATTTCTATGTGGAAATACAGAATTCCAAATACGTTGCAATTTATCCAAAACCATTTCGGGAACTATATTATGCGTTTTCCCTTGTGCTTCTCTTTGTTTACAATCCTTTACAAACTTTTCCTGTTGATTTGTTTGTAAAGCAATTAAAGCAGAAAGCACATTCTCATAATCATCCAACAGAGAAGATGTATAATTATGTTTTTCTCCATCCCAACCCCATCGATTGTCATGTCCACTAGATGGAGTTTCTTGACCATAAAGGAGTAAATTTGTGGCTTGTTCATAACTTTTTTGTTGTATATAGTTTCCAAAGGTCAAAGCTCTTTGAGCACTTATCCTATGGGTATTGCTAGGCGTTTGTTTCTCTATCCATGCACCTAATTTACTTTTTCCAGAACCATTTGCCCCGATTATAATCATAGAATGCCACTTGCCCTGATACTCAACTGGTTTATTATTATCATCCGGCAATATATATGTATATATTTTTTCATCTAACATTTTTACATCTCCTCGTAATGTTTTAACGCATCCTTTATCGCTTCTACTTTCTCTGCTGTCGGATGTTTTCTCGGCTGTTTCAATTCTTCTACCGCATTAGGGGCATCATACATTGGCAAGCCCAAACTTCTCTTTACCTCCGCTATATAAGCAGTATGTACCTTGAAGCCATATTTAACTTCTATGTATTCCTTTATCATTTTGTAGGTACCTCGCTCTTTCTGCTTGTACGCCTCAGCTCTTTTAGCGATATTATCAAGTGGTACTTTGCCCTCTCCCTCGCCAAACTCCACTTTTACGCGGATTGTGCTGTCAGGTTTTTGTGGGAAAGCAGTACAACCACCTCACAATGCACCGTCTCACAAAACTGATCCACCGCCGTCATCTTCTCCACCCGATACCCTGCGAGCTGCATCATCTCCAGATCCCGCGCCCGGCTCGTCATCTTGCACGAAATATACACGATCCTCTCTACGCCGTAATCCAGGATCTTGGGCAGCGCCTTCGGATGGATTCCGTCTCTCGGCGGATCCAGTACGATCACATCCGGCTTCTCTTCGACCTCATCCAGCACCTGAAATACATCGCCTGCTATGAATTTACAGTTGGAAATTCCGTTCCTCGCAGCATTTTCTTTTGCCGCCTCAACCGCCTCCTCGACAATCTCCACACCCACGACTTCTTTCGCCACAGGGGCAAGCACCTGACTGATCGTGCCTGTTCCGCTGAAAAGGTCGAAGACGGTCATGTCATGGATATCGCCAATATACTCCCGCACAGTCTCATACAGCACTTCCGCTCCCCTTGTATTAGGCTGGAAGAATGAGAAGGGAGTGATCTTAAACTCCAGACCGAGCAGTTTTTCGTAGAAAAAGTCCTGTCCAAAGAGGATGCGGGTCTCATCGCTCTTCACCACATCAGAAAGGGAATCATTGAGGATATGAAGGATGCCAACAATGCGCCCCTTCAGATCCAGCGAGAGCTGGGCGTCGACCAGCGGCTGCAGGCCATGTTCTTCCTGTGTAGTCGTCACCAGATTCACAAGGATCTCCCCCGTCGTGTCCCCTCTCCGAAGGAGCAGATGGCGCAGATAGCCTGTATGCT
>CALXUL010000362.1 GCA_944391635.1 uncultured Clostridia bacterium
ATGCCCATCATGCCCAGCTTGCCCATCTTCTCGACGGTCTCCATGGGGAAGCGCTCTTCCTCATCCAGCTCCTCGGCTAGGGGCTTGACCTCGTTTTCCGCAAACTCACGGTACATTTTGCGGAAGAAACTGAGGAATACGCCGAGGCCGAAGCGGCCCTGGCTGACGAAGCTCTGAACGAGCAGCCCGTGGAATACGACGGCATGATCGCGCTGGACATCCGCTTTGAGGTGAACGGCGAAGAGGTGGAGCCCCTGCAGCCGGTGGAAGTGACCATCGACGCGAAGGCTATGCTGCCCGAGGATGCCGACCCCGAGACCATAGCTGTGCAGCATGTAAAGGAGAATGCTGATGGAACGGCTACGGTAGAAGATATGGAAATTCAGAAACGGTCTGATACAGTTGCGGAATTTAAAGTTGAATCGTTTTCTGTGTTTCTGATGAGTTGGAAGCAGAAAAGCCAATTTTTACAGAACGTGGATGTTACGATTGAGGATCAAATAAAGGCGAATGGCAACATTGCGGTAAAGATTTCTGGTGTTTCTGACGAGGAACAGAATGAGTTTGTGTATCAGTGGTATAGGAGACCCGCAGGGGAGGAAGCGGAATGGCAATTGGTGGAGCGTCAGGTGGTATCCGGCAACAGTTACAATTATACCGGTTCGGTCTTAAATGTTGCGTTGGATCACGAGTTAGCTGCCGAAGACCAGGAGTCGGTTCGTTATGAATACCAAGCCAAAGTGAGTTTGGAAGATAAAGAGTGGATCTCCAATTCGTTTGAGGTTCCGTATTATACAGCAATCCAGAATGGTGGGTTTGAGATTAGCGATCCAGTTAATTCTGGTTTTGTATGGAAAACCACTGCGCTAAAGCAGGAATTTGAGATTGGTCAGTATGATTTCCCGATTGAGATATACGGAACGACGAACGACAGACCGACAAAAAATTCGGGAGATCATTTTGCGGAGCTAAATGCACAGGAAGTATCTTCGCTGTACCAGGATGTGCTTACTGTGCCAGGCACCACACTGAACTGGCAAGTGGCGCACCGTGCACGAAATGGCAATGGTGACAATACTGTGTACGAATCGGCAACAGATACGATGTATGTGGTTATTATGTCTACCACAGATGCAGAAAAAATGCTGAATGGCGTTCAGGATCAGCAGTCTGTGATTGACCGTATGGTTGGCACGATTTTGCAAGGCGACGATGAATATAAGGAAAATGTCGAGTATGTTTTGGGAAACGGTGAAACCGTATCTATTACAATAAAAAAAATTACCACCACATCGAAACTTTCCCCAAATGGCGCTGGAAGCTGGGAAAGCAAAGGGCAGTGGAATATTTCTCGAGACAATACTTATCAGGTACCGCCAGGGCAGTATGCGACCAGGTTCTTTTTTGTCGCGGGACAGACAGCGACCGGTTTGTCCACGGTGGGTAATTTGATTGATGATGTTTGGTTCAGCACAAGGCTTCCGGATCCGGCTCCTGAAAAAGGAAGTCTTCAGGTTCAGAAACAGGTCTATGGAATCTCAAGTTCTGATATCGAGGATTATCAGGTAACGGTTAGGATTACGAACGTTGATACGAAGGAGTCCATAGAAAAAACAATCAGTAGCTTTAACCGGCAAAAGGATGGCGCTTATAAGGGGACGGTTAATTTTCAGAATATTGAAACAGGCCAATATTATGTTTCGGAGTCGGAGCAAATAGTCCCCACTGACAGTTATATTCTGGTAGAGAACGAGTCTGTAACAACTGCGTCTGTGGAGATTGAAGACGGCAAAACCCAAACGGCGGTTCTGAAAAATGTGTATCAGGGTTATGGTACGATCAAGGTGGTCAAAACATTCACCGGTTTGACTGCAGAACAGGTGAAGTCCCTGGAAGGGCAATTAACATTTGTTTTTACCAACACGGAGGATGCTTCGGTCGTTTATGAGCTTGAGTTGCATCAGATGAAGAGCAGTAATGATAACTCCACAGGCCTCACATATGAAGGACAGATTGAAAATGTTAAGGCTGGAATTTACACGGGTTTGGAAGAGGGTGCTGATATCGACTCTGCCATGTATATGCTCGCGACTTCCGGACTGGATGAGCCGTTGTGTGTGGAGGCAGGAAAAGACCTTGTTTGCTCGGTGAGCAATGTGTACACACCGAAAGAGGGAAGCCTGCAGATCGTAAAAACAGTGGATCAATTTGGTGATCCGGCCGTTTTCCTGTTTGAGATAACGGGACTGGAAGGTCAGGGGACCTATTATGCGGATGTTTCGCTTGCCGCTTCAGATGCGGTGGAGGGGAAGCCGGGAAATTCGGTTACAATCGATCACTTACCGACGGGTCGATACAGAATTACCGAGATCCTTTGCCCGAAAGACTATGAACTGGGGCAAACAAGCGCGCAAGAAGTGATGATAAACGGCGGAGGAACCAGTACGATCAATTTCCAAAACCGGATCTCAGCTGACAATGATTCGATGAGGGACAGCGGGTCTGCGGTCAACCGGTTTATGTTTGATGGGACCGGCTGGAACTGGGTGAAACAGTAACGAGCAGTGGAAAGGGGAGAACATTATGAAGAAAAAGCATGCGATTGACGTGTTGCTTTCCGTTCTGCTGGTTGCGCTAATCGCGAGCAGTACCACATTGGCTTATTTTGTTGTGAGCACCGATCCACTGATTAATACCTTCACATTTGCAAAAGTTGATACGGAAATTGAAGAGCCAAACGAGGGAACTGCGCAACAGAAGAAACCGGTGATCGTTAACGAAGGCGATACAGATGTGTTCGTTCGCGCGCGGGTGATCGTGGCCACGTTACCGGATTCTTCTCAACTGATGACAGCAGAAGATCTGTTGTTTCAGTACAACGACTCACGGTACAGCCCTCTTCAGGACACTGACTGGATAGATACCGAAGCATACTGGGATGAGAGTCATGTTGAGGCGGATGGTTGGTATTATTATTCCCAAAAACTTGCATCTGGAAATCGGACCGAGCCGTTGTTCGATGGCCTGCGGGTGAAGGAAACGGTAAAAGAGGACGCGAAATTTGATGTGATTGTATATCACGAAAGTGTTATTGCTGGAAACAGTCAAAACGCTTATGAAGCGTTCAATCCGTCGGTTGGTGATTGAGATGTTTTCCGTTGACAAAATTTGTGAAAACGCGGTCCAGGGAGGGCTGGCATGGTAAAAAAAGTTTGTAATTTGCTTTCTACGATCATTCTGATCGTTTTGTTGGCTGCGTCTGTGGTCATCTTCGTTCCCATGCTTTTGGGCTACAAGGAGATGGTTGTGTTGTCTGGCAGCATGGAGCCTGCTATTCCGGTGGGAAGCCTGATATACGTGAAGCCGGTGGAGGCCGCTGAACTGGCGGTGGGAGATGTTTGTACCTACCGGCTTCCGGATGGCGAAACGTTTGTGACTCATCGGGTGGTAAGCATTGATGCGGATGCACAGACCATGGTTACACAGGGAGATGCAAACGAAGACCCTGATCTGGATATTCAATTTAGTCAAGTTTATGGACGGGCAAGCTTTCATCTGCCATATTTGGGATTTGTGACTCAGAATATTCGTACCTCAGTGGGAATCATGACGATCTGCGGCATCGTTATGCTGGTGATTCTGCTGAATTTTGTTCCCGCAATCCTTGATGCGGCGGATGAGGAAAAAAAGCAAAAGTCTGAACAGGCACAGACAATAAAATGAAATTAAAATTTCAGGCGCAAATTTTAATTCATTTTTAAGTGAAGGTAAGTATAATCCAGTCAGTAAACAAAAAGTGGATTTTGAAAGCCCAGTCATGAAACTGATTTTATTTCAATGATAAATGCTGGCGAACCACTTCCGGTACAGCGGAGAAAAAGCACAAAAAAGGAGCGTGGCGATTGTTGAAATGAAAAAGATATTGATTGGCAGCATGTCCCTGGCACTGATGGCAGTTCTGATGATCGGTTCTACGCTGGCGTATTTTACGGATAAAACGGATGCGGCCAAGAACGAATTCCATATGGATGGGCTAAGCATCACGCTGAAGGAAAATGCAGAGGTCCTCGACGGGCAGAGTTATAGGATTCGTGAGAATACCTCCTCGGGATCGGAAGCGGGCACTGCCCCAGTTCAGGGAACCGGCAAAGGTGTGATTTATACCGGCATCGTTCCCGGAGCAACGATTGCAAAGAATCCGTATATTACAGTTTCGGCCAGCAATGCCCGCGCTTATGTGTATGTTTATGTGGAGGGAATTTCCGACGACCCGAATGCGGTCATACATACGAAATGGGCAGAAGGATGGGCACAGATTCCAGCCTCGGAACTAAGCGGCACACTGTTGCGCCGGGAGATTGCAAAGGATGCAGCGGGCGATTACGATGTGTTCACCAGAGTGTATGTGAATGACAACGCGAGTGGTACAGAAACATTGAATCAGATAACAATTGGCGCGTTTGCCCACCAGGCAGACAATGTAACTCTTAATATGGCAGATACAGCAGCCATTGCCTATTTTCAAGAATAGCCGTAACAAAGTTATAGTTTGACGAAGCCAGCCTGCTTCGCCAAAATATAATATCAGTACACATGGAAAAGGAGAAATCAAGATGAAAAAAAAGAACATTCTTACTGCAGCCGTTAGCCTGTCTCTGGTGGCCTGCCTGTCCATCGGCGCTACCCTGGCCTACTTCACCGACAAAACCGAGACCAAGACCAACGTATTCACCACCGGTCATGTGGAGATCGGCCTGAGCGATTTCGGCG
>CALXUL010000363.1 GCA_944391635.1 uncultured Clostridia bacterium
GGCGAGAAGTATATGTATAAGTCTGTAAACATCGGAGACCAATGCTCACAGATTATTGGCATATACTACCCTACTCCTATCGACAACTTCATTAAAATAGTAAAAGGGCAAAAGTATTACGGCAGATACATGGATGATAGCTATGTAATCCATGAAAGTAAAGAATTTTTACATATCCTATCTCTTGAAGTTATCGAAAAAGCAAAGGAATTTGGAATTATACTGAATCAAAAGAAAACACGCATTGTAAAATTATCTGACTACTATAGGTTTTTACAGATTTCATACTCACTCACAGATTCTGGCAGACTTATCCGTAAAATAAATCCAAAACGTATTGTTGATATGAGACGTAAACTCAAAAAGTTGAGTACTATGGTACAGAACGGAGAACGCACACAGGAAGAAGTAGAAAATATGTTTAAAGCATGGATGGGGAGCCATTGTCATCTTATGAGTAAGTTGCAGCGAGACAACCTAAATCTTCTGTATTACGATTTATTCGGAGGTTTTATAGATGGAGAATACTATTTACGATATTATCCTCGCAGACGGAACAATGATTCACGCCACTATGAATGGCAACAACTACATCACCGATGACGAGGTAAATACTGTTATTTTGTCCGATGAAAATTTAGAAAATGTTAATATCGGTGGAGCCGATTATTATGATATGACGTGTACAAATATTTGGACGGAGGACGGTCATACACGATTTATTATTCGTGAATTAACCGATTCAGAAAAGATGAAAAAATGTATTATAGAACTCAGCGCACTTATGTAAGGAGGAAGTATGAAATATTTAGTTAATTTTTGGAAAGAATTAATAACGTCTGGAGAAAAAAGTATAAGCGATATTCCTGATGCAATTAAAAATGATGTAGTTAATGCTCTTATCAAATCTGGATACATCTCTGAAAACGATATCGAATATATACGTCAGACCAAAATAGAAGAAATGAGTAATGCATGTAACCAAGTCATCGTTTCTGGAATAGACGTAGAATTATCTGACGGAGAAACACATCATTTTAGTTTAGAAATCCCAGACCAATTGAAAATTTCCAAGTTAAATGATAGAGCGAAGTCAGGAAATAACGAGCTTCCGTATCATGCTGATGGTGAAACGTGCAAGTTTTATAAACCTGAAGACATTGTAGCAATTAACACTGCTATGGAAAACGTAATAGAGTTTCATGTTACATATTTTAATTCATTAAGAGATTATATTGATAGCATGACAGATATTGAAGTTATTCAGTCTGTACAATATGGATTAGAAATACCTGTCGATTATCAGTCTGAAGTTTTGAAGGCTCTTTACGCACAGGCAACAGAACAGAATTAATGTAATATGGCCGGTGAACAACCGGCCTATTATAATATAGGAGTGATATATTGGCGGTATTAAAAAGCAAAAGAGGCATATCAAATCTTGAATTTGAAAATAACTTTGTTGAATTATACAGATTTAGTTCGATGCACATATCCAAAGTACCGAAACGCAAAAAGAAATGGTTGTGCGAAGACATTAATAAAGATATGAATCTTTTATATAAAAAAGTTATGGATATCAACGAACTATATTTCCGGTCAAAATCCGCTAGGAGCTTGTACATTTCGGAGTCGACATCATCAATAGAGTATATCTTAAAAGATTTGAATAAGCATCTATTATCACTATGGAACATACAAGGATATGACTTTAATACCATGGAAAAATGGGCGATGTTGATAAAGAAGGAGATTTTCTTATTGAATAAAGAAGGTTGCGATAATTTTATTGATTTAAACATTAACATTCTTGACTGGGACTATATAAATAAGGCGATTTTCCTCAAAAACATGTCGGAGCTTCATAGATATACGCACAGCAAAGTAATAAATGCGAAAAACGATTTTGACGATACAGATGGTAATCTATTAATCTCACTTGTTAATGATGCTTTTTACGAATTAATCTTAGCAAATACAAAAGTTCCTAAGACAAAAGAAGAATATGAAGTAAGACGGAATCATATTTCAAAAGCAATTACTTATCTGAGGGAAATGAACAGACCAATGTTGTTTTATTTCAACATGATGGAATACAGCGAACGTATCATGGTTGAATGGTCTGAGCTTCTTGTAAATGAACTAAAAATGCTGATATCACTTCAAAGTTCTGATAAAGAACGATTCAAAAATTTACCATAGGTTATATTTTATACTTATTTCTGTTGTTCGCTCTCCTCATCTTGACACGTCTGACAACTTTTGGCTGGTCAATGACAATGGCGACAGCAACTGGAACTACGCCTCTGACACGAATGGCGTTTGCCCCTGATTCGCATATATTAAGTAGCCATGTATAAGGGTGAAATTATTTTATATATGAGAAGGAAAGTATAACCTTCTGTACGTTTGTACAGCAAATAAAGTATGTCTCTGTTCAAGAGATGTGTGCTATGAAAGCATTCCGTATAATTCTGGATGTGATTACAACGCCTTAATTGGTAGGCGAATAAATATTATGTTGGTTGTTCTTATATTTATTGTGCAGAATTATTTGTGGTCGTAAATAACAATTCGATAATTTGACCTCACGGAACAATATCAACACGAATGGAAGGTAGTTATAATGACAAAATATCAACGAGCTAAGTACCGAATCTCTCGTGACAAAGCAATAAAATATGAAAAGCAAAAGACTTTATATAGTATAAACGACGATTTTAACAACGTTATGACATTGCAAAATATGTACCGTGCATTTCGCTATTGCAGGAAAGGCGTGGGATGGAAACACTCTGTGCAAAAATATACAAATAATGCAATAACAGAATTATATAATACATATATAACTCTACACAACGATGTTCTTAATCAGCAGTCTGATATGAAGAAAATCACGATATATGAAAGAGGAAAGAAAAGAGAAATACTTCCGATATGTATCAAAGACAGAATACCTCAGAGAGTACTGTGCGAACAATCTTTAATACCAGTATTAAGGAACAAATTGATATATGATAATGGGGCAAGCATTAAAGGCAAAGGTGTTTCTTTTACAAGAAATAGGCTAAACAAACATCTGTTAAAAGCAATAAAAGAATATGGTTCTGAGTTTTATGCACTGGTATTCGATTTTAAAAGTTTCTTTGACAACATATCTCATCAACAATGTCTGAATATATTGCAACACTATTTCAATGATAAACACATACAAGGATTATCTCTTGCAATCATCAAATCTTATGAGAAAAATAAAATAAATCGGATTCAAGATATAAGAGAAAAAGAACGTATGCTCGTCAAGCTGAAAAACAATGAGTTGTCTGGTGTTTGCCTTGGAAGTCAAATATCTCACATCATCGCTCTATCTATCCCAAACAGTCTTGACCACTTCATCAAAGATAAGTGCGGAATTAAACATTACATACGATATATGGACGACGGAGTTGTTTTTCACAAAAGTAAGGAATATCTCACCAAGTTATTAATCGACATGGAAATGCTCTGCAAGAAGTTTGGACTACACTTCAATACAAAGAAGACAATGATAGTTAAAGCGTCCAAAGGATTCTCTTTTATGAAAATAAAATATAGAGTAACGCCTACCGGAAAGATTGTACGCAAATTATCCAGACAAGGAATTGTTCGTATGAGACGAAAGTTAAAGAAATTCAAAGCCCTTTTGATACACAGGAAAGTGACTTTAGACGATATTTACAACTCATTTCAATCTTGGATTGGTATCACATCGAAAGCCATATCATATAAGACAAAGCGTAGTATGTTGAAATTATATAACAAGCTATTCGACGGATATAAAATCACGAAGAAGTGGACGTACTTTAATAATCCTAAATATACCAAAAATCAGTCCTGTTTTGTCTGGGAATGATATTCTGCTTAATTTATTATGGAGGACGGATTAGTATGAAAAAATTTGTCAAACCAGTTATATTATTTTTAATCGGCGGTGGTATATATATTACTATAGAAATTATATACAGATATTTAATGAATCGCCCTCCTACACACTGGGCGATGTTTGTTTTAGGTGGATTAGTTTTTATTATGGTTGGGGCACTTAATGAACACATACCATGGACAATGCCTTTTGGGATACAGGTTTTAATCGGTACACTCATTACACTACTATTAGAATTTATATTTGGGTGTATTTTGAACTTATGGTTAGGATTATCAGTATGGGATTACTCTAACTTACCATTAAATATACTCGGTCAGATATGTTTACCATTTGCTCTAATATGGGCTGTGCTTGTATCAATAGCTATAATTCTTGACGACTACCTAAGATACTGGCTTTTTGGGGAAGAAAAGCCTGTTTATTATTGGAAATATAAAAATAATGAATAACTATTAACCTTTTTAAAGAGCGGATATATGACCGCTCTTTTTGTTATGAAAGGAGAATTTTATGTCATTAGTCGGGAGTAATAACGAACAGAAGATATGGAATTATTTATATACAAAACTCGGAAATGCTTATGGTGTTGCGGGTCTTATGGGGAATCTGTATGCAGAGAGCGCTTTAAAGCCAAACAATCTCCAGAACAGCTATGAGAAGAAATTAGGGTATACCGACGACAGCTATGTTTCTGCGGTGGATAACGGTACGTATACAAATTTCGTAAGAGACTCTGCAGGTTTCGGTCTTGCACAATGGACATTCTGGAGCAGAAAGCAGAATCTTTTAGACTATTGCAAGTCAAGAGGAACATCTATTGGAGATTTGGAGATGCAGCTTGACTTCTTATACAAAGAACTAAGTGAAAGCTATGTCTCAGTTCTTACAGTACTGAAAAATGCTTCTTCCGTATCTCAAGCATCCAATGCGGTTCTATTACAGTTTGAGCGTCCTGCAGACCAAAGTGTCGCTGTACAGAACAAGCGTACATCCTATGGCCAGAATTACTTTAATAAATACGCAAAAACAATTAACACAGGAGGAACTATTATGTCTGTAAAAATTGGACATGCATCAATTGATGAAAATAACAAAATATCTGGAGGAGCTGCAGGAGACCAAACGGGTAAAGAAGTGTGTGTTCGTGATTGGTACAACAAATCATGGAACTGCGTCATACGCCCAAAAGATAAGGAAGTTGCGGAAAAAATAGCAAAAGCAATGGAACAAGCTTGCGCAAGTAATTATATTGGGTATGACCAATCACAGAGAACAACATTATATACACAAGCAAAAGCTTGCGGCTGGGATTTAAGCAAGATTAAGGTGCCTTGCGAGGCTGATTGCTCTTCTTTGGTGTCTGTATGCGTCAATGCGGCTGGTATTTCGGTAAGTAAAGATATTTACACAGGGAATGAAAAGGCAGCTCTAGTCAACACCGGAAAATTTATTGTTCTTACTGAAAGCAAGTATATTGCTTCTTCTACATATCTGAAACGTGGAGATATCCTACTAAGTAGCGGACATACCGCTGTTGTGCTATCTGACGGAGCCGGTGTTGTTAGTTCCGATTCTGACTACGAAAGCTCCGATACAACAACCACAGTTACAGACTTCCCACAAGTACCATTTACAGTAAAAGTTATCATTTCAGACCTTAATTATCGTTCGAGCGGTTCGATGAGCGGGAAAGTTCTTGGACAGACCGGCAAGGGAACATTTACCATCGTTGAGGTCAATTCAGATGGCTGGGGAAGGCTCAAATCTGGCGCAGGATGGATTTATTTAGGCAACCCTACATATTGTACCATTCAGTCGTCTGTGGCATCTACAGCGCCTTCTACGCCCTCTACGTTCAAATCCTACCATGTAAAAGTTACTGCTGATGTACTGAATATCAGAAAAGGGGCAGGAACGAACTACGGAACGAACGGAGCTATCAGAGATAAAGGCGTATATACTATCGTCGCCGAATCAAATGGTCAAGGTGCAACGAAATGGGGAAAACTAAAATCTGGTGCTGGTTGGATTTCGCTAGACTATTGCAAGAAAATTTAACCGTATTGGATATTGGAGGTGAGTCCAATGAAATACATTTCAGAAAAAGAGTTTAATGCTCAAATGAAACGGATTCAGAGGGAGAATGAATCCAAAGAACGACTGAGGAAGCTCAAAGAAGAAAAAGACAAAGGAAAGCCAAAGTTTAAACTTCCGTCAACAAGCAAATTGATTCTGCTCGGAGTGATTCTTCTGTGTGTTCAAATTGTATTTTTCTGTGAATATGCAATGCTCACTCTGTATGACGCAAGTTCCATGTATGTTTTGATTGGAATACCGGCTGCACTGGCTCCCATCATATGGGGGTATTACAGCAAGTCAAAAGCAGAAAATACACAGGGCGGAATCGTATATGACTCCGCAATGGAAGAACTGCGTATGAGAAACCAGGCTATAAACTCCGAAACAGACAATACGGATACTGGCGGAGTCGGCTAATTATTAACCACAAGGAGGAACGTTATGAATATATTAAATGGAATACAGAATTTTCTGATGTTTATCAATAACAACTGGACTACTATTCTCGTTATTGTAGGTCTTGTAATTGCCATAGCTAAAAAGGCTATTGATTTCTTCAATAAGTCTGACGAGGAGAAGGTTGAGATTGCGAAAGCGCAGATTAAGGAAACAATTCTGAAGATGGTAACTGAGGCAGAGCTTGATTATGAGGAATGGAATAAAGCTGGGAGTATTAAACGTGCGCAGGTAATTTCTCAAATCTATGCTGACTATCCGATTCTGTCCAAGGTTATCGACCAGGAAGACTTAATTAAGTGGATTGACGAGACCATCGACGAGTCTCTTACAACACTGCGTGACATTGTAAGCAAAAATGAATAATCATGAAAGGCTGAATGACAAATGATAGAGCTGATTAAACAAATAAGCGACCTTGGATGGAGCTATGTGCTTATATGCTTCTTTCTTGTCATCTGTATTATTGTTACATTTATCTCTGGATATAGAAAGGTGCTGTCGGCTCTCGGGCTACGCAGCACCAGAAGTATCCATCAGGAAGAGGTAGATAACAAGATTGCAGACATGCAGTCTCAGATAGACAATATAAATCTAAAGATGAAGCAATACCAAAACTCCATTATTTCAAAGCAGGAAGAATATCATGAACAGTCTATACATATCCGAAATAATTTGGACGCAAAGCAAAATGAATTGAAAGATGATATACATGGTGTAAAAGCTCTTATTGAAGAGTTTATGGATACGCAGAACCAGACAACCGTTGCAATGCTTAGAAGCTCATTATGGAGACTACACAAGGATTTTGTTACGCAGGGATATGTTACTCCAGACGGGCTGAAGACATTTATGGAAATGGGTAAAGTGTACGAGAAAGCAGGCGGAGACGATATATACCATGAAAAGCTGCAGCCAGAGGTTGAGGCATTAGATATCCATTATCCAAATGGAAGCATTTATAATCCGGAAACTGATTCATAATAGCGGTTTATCTTGTGGGTGTGAAACCGCTAAATTATATTCGGGAGGGAATGACAATGTATAGAATTATGATAGCGCAGTCTAAGCGTGACAATTTCGCAAGCCTGTATCAGTATCTGACAACCAACGTTGACGGAGAGGTCTCTCCGCTTGAACTTGAAAGCAAGGAAGAGCTTGACGCAAGGATTGAAAAGATGCTGAATGAGGATGGGTATTCAAAAGATGATTTCATAGTAGTTGAGGTCGTTGATTATACGATTGATGCTACATCTTATACAGACGAATCTACTGATGACGTTTCAGAAGGTTCTTCTGATAACGACGCAGAAAGCGGTACTGTATAACGTTTAGGCGACAAGCCTGCCGAGTGACGGTTCTGACTCGTTAAAAATTGACCGAGTGCATGATGATGCAGCTATGCATCGGTAAATAAAGTAGCATCGCATGTAGGCGAGCTGAATCTTTTTTGGTTCGGCTCGCCTTTTTTTGCGCAAATCATTATGATATAATATTTATATTATCGAACGTCTTTGGGTCAACGACTATCTCATCCTCATCTCTGGAGTTGAAATACGCAAGTACATTTTGCTTATCAGCTATAGCAGACTGTACGTAACCTATATTATTATTTTTATCAAATCTATGGGAAAACCATTCTGCTTTGCTTTTGCTTTTAGTCCACGATAATCCATTTGGGTTTCTTCCGATAGCTACGCCCCGATAAACAGTAAATTTATCCGGTAAGGATTTGTATACTTCATACTCTTCTTCATCCATCAGTAATTTTTTATTTGCATTTTTAAACCATCTGACTATCATAGGAAGTTTCACATTGTTATCCTGATTTGGATTTTCACTTGTCGTCCATGCATCTGCAAGTAATTCGCTCATATCATTACAAGACAGGAATGGTTCCGCGAATTTGAGAAATGTCAATTTATATGATTTTCTTACGATACAGTATAATTCATTTATAGTTGTCGAAGATTTAATTCTTTTTAAAAAGCTATCACGTACTAATTGTAGATTATCATCATTATTATAAAAATCTACTATTTTACCATTATCTCCATCAGAAATTCCTGCTATTGTACTTTCAAAAACTGGGTGTATAATGGCAAACTGTGGCGGTATACCATCTACCACTTCATAGTCTGTATAAAGAAACGAAATCACTAAATCAGATATTTCTTTTAAATTTGTCTCTTTCCTCACTGTCATACTCCTCTAATATAACTTTACAAAAAGGGGCGGTATTACCCGCCCCTATACTTACTGTATATGTGTAAATTGATACTGCGTCTAATTTATTGCGTAAACTTCGCTGAAGGGAACTGAATCTTATCATACGCAATTCCCTACGCAAATTTGACGCAAAACGCTGTGATACTTTACGATAAATTATGATAGTTTATGATAGTATACTCAACATACACATTGTACACGAACCATTGAAAACACACTGAGTTTCAAGTGTTTTCAAGGTCTTTCAGATTTACTTAGCCGAGGTACTTACATCCCGGCCTGAATTGCGAAGTATTTTGAAACTATGTTGCGCATCAATGGATTTCGGCTATTACCAATATCCCTTTACGCAACTTTTACGCAATCAGTTCTTTATATATTTAAGTGCTTCTCTTTTAATTCGCACGCAATTCCTAGTTTACGCAATCCCCGTTTCAAGGAAATTCCCGACCTTAGCTACTTCTCTTTGTCGTAAATCTTCAAGTACATGTGTGTACGATACCGTAGTTGAATAATTTGCATGACCCATAATACTCTGTACAAACAGTGGGTCAAGTCCTTTTTCAAAACAACGAGTTGCAAATGTGTGACGAAATGCATGTGGATGAAGATGCTCAAATAATACAGGTTCTCTGTTCTCTCTAAACGCCTTGCTTATTTCCTTTAGATTAATATTTTGGACAACTTTGTTAATATCATGCACAATAACATATCTTGTAACAGGAGACCCGACTGTACTTGTAAATACCAAGTCTCCAAGTTCTGGTCTTGCTCTCCATCTATCACCAAGTTTTTTCTTGTACATATCCTGCTTTTTCTTCCAGTTCCTAAAGCATTCTTCCGTCTCACCGAAGAACGGAATTGCTCTATAAGAATTTGCAGTTTTTGGCGTTGTCAGTTCTTCAACCTTTCTTCCATCTATATACGCCGTCGTCATGGAGCGATTGATATTAATCACTTTGTTTTCAAAATCTACATCTCTCCACTGCAATCCAGAAAATTCTCCAATACGCATCCCTGTTAAAAGCAAAATCTTATACGCTTCATAATAGTATCGGTTTTTAACCTCTTCTAAGAACAATTCTTGTTCCCACATCTTCATTACACGTCGTTCCCGCCTGATATTAGCGTTTTGGATTTTTATTCCGACACATGGATTCGTACTTATTATATGGTTGACAATAGCAATCTCCATACATTCATACACTATGCCAAGAGCTTCCTTTATTGACCTGTCCGTGTAGCCGCTCTCAATTAGTTCTGCAGTAGCGCTTTGCATGTGCATTTGTGATATGTCTTCCATTTTCTTGTCATGCAGAATTTTACAGTATGTGTTTCTGACTTTTCTGTCGTAAGTCTTTCTACTCACATCTGATTTAAGTTGTGGAGATTTACATTTCTCGAACCATTCTGCATACCATTCTCCGAATGTAACATTTGGTCGTATATTCTTTTCGTCACGCAGCACTTTTGCCTTTTCAATCTCAAAGGCTTTCTTCAGTGCTGTAAGGTTCATATCATATATATCAATTTTTACGCCGTTGATAACGGCTCTTGCTTCGTATCTACCATCCTTTCTTTGGCTGAGTCCTTTACCAAGTTCTTTACCATTTAAGTCTTTTCCCATAATCAATATTCCTTTCCATATTGACTACAGTATCAACTTACACATATACAGTACACCAATCTATACGAAAAATCAATGGCTAACTATCATATAGGGATATGATACTTTGCACATCTGTTAAGGTAATCATCAAATTTATTTTTATTTACAAATAGCCTATTCCCGAGAGTTATTGTAAA
>CALXUL010000364.1 GCA_944391635.1 uncultured Clostridia bacterium
TGACCAGACAGAACTGCATATAATGGTCTGCGAGCCATTGCTTGCAGTGCAGCAATTTTTGTTGCGCTCCCATCAAAATCACCATGAACACCGAGGTACGTCTTCCCTCGTATGTCAGTCATAAACATTGTTGCGTCAATCCTGCTTTGTGTATCAATTACGATATTCTCAAAGTCTTGCAGACGTGCTGCAAGATACCACTCGATTAAATCATCCATACGTTCATCGTATGGAGAGTTATCTTTAGTATCTAATCTGCTGTGATTGCCAGCAACGCTTACATATTTAACAGAATTAAAATGAGAACTTAGTTCTGCAAGAAACTCTGCGATTAGCTCTGATACACCTTTTACCTGTTCAACAACGTTCTCTTTATTGGTAATTTGGATAGTTAAATGAATTTTCCCAGAAATACTGTCACCGCAGTTATATACGATACAGTTTTCGCTATGATGTGTAGAAGCGATTGAAATGATTTTATTAAGATATTTTCTCATCATTTCTCTGCACACCTCTGGGTTATATGTATTCCATGCATTGCTGATGTCTATTCCATAATGAATGTCATTTAGACTTACGAGTAAATCATTATCAGACGGCTCAATCTGTACATGCTCATAATTTAAACGTGGAAGATTGCCGTCCTTCACGGCGGAGACGAGTATTTCATTCAATTCTTCTTGCCGTGAGCGCTCACGCACAACCTTGTTAAATGCGTTTCGCTGGTCATAAAACTTCTGTCTTTCTTTTCGTAGATTGATTATCTTTTCATCTATATCGGAAAGAATATTATCTCCTCCAAGCCCCGACGCACGCTCCTCATCCAATAACTGAAGCGTGCGTCTGCTACCATAAAACATTCTTCTGGCAACGTCGCTTGAGTACGATTGACCATATGCCAGTTCAGATAATTCGGAATAATCTATATCGGCAAGCGTTTTATCAACAAGTTTGCCATATATAATGCGTTTGTGATACTGTAAAGGCGTTTCATCATTTCGTCTTTCTATATCCATTATTAGCACCATCTTTCCGGTCATCAGTCCCGCCACGCAATTGATTTAGTAGTTGGAACACCGGAACTGTTTCCTCACAGTAATAGTGGTGCCGCTTTGATTTTTGCTTCATTGTACGGACGAAATGTACAGATGGCAGTCGTTTACTAATAACCTCTTTTTCTTTTTTGTTTACTTCAATCACTTATTTCACCCTTTTCATTCATATGTATACAGATATAATCTTCGTAAATATTGGAAATTTTGTGCGTCGGTTCAAAAAAACGTATATTTCCTTTCATAAGAAGCATTTCATCAAAATTGCCAAAACACATTGACCGCCAATGATTTTTGGCATGTCATTTTTTTCTATTATTTCAGTTTGCACTAAGTTCAGCAGTATATCTTAACCTCATTGACGAATTGATTTTTTGCTGCATCGCAATTTCAGCAGCGCATTTTTTGCAATATTTTTGCCTCCTTCCGATGCCAGGATTATCAAGTTTTGATGTGATTCCGCAATTCTCACACACAAAATATGGCTCTCCATGGAACATTAAATATTGATATCCAAGATTTCTGAAATCTGTGATGTGGAGCACTGGAATTCCTTCATTATCTACAAAACATACCTTTACATTGGTGTTATCCACCTTCTTTGAAAACTGAACCATTCCTTCTTCCCTCAGCGTCCAGTACATCATCCCCTGTCGTTTAATTGACGTATTAATATTTGCCATAGACATAATTTCTGTATCTTTATTATTTACCCAGTAATCATTGTCCGGCGTGACAGCCTTCCAATATTTAGCTAGGCACAGAAGAGTAAACGCAAGACGTTTAATCTGCTTACCGCCTAACAAGTCTATTCTATTGATTTCTGTATCTGTAATATCAATACTATCAATATCAATAGACTGATATTTAGTAGCTCTGCTTACTGCATAATCTAACGCATTAGACCATTTCGTAAGGGAAGAGGTAGGCTCGCATCGAATTAAAAAAGAATCGAGACGCTTTCGTGCCTCAGCAGGAGAGCAGCCTTTATCCATATAATACCTGGCTACTCTTCTCAGTGTTTCAGACGGCTTGTTTCCTAATTCGTTTCTTTCTATCATGTCATGCGCCCAGTCATTTTCTTTTAATACAACAGTCATTCATTCACCTCAATTGTTTTTGTCTTTAAAGAATATTGTTCTCCGGAATAAGAAATATCTCCATTAGCATCTATAACCGGAAATGATATTGTAAAATTATTTTTACTCAGCAAGTTATTTATAATCGTTTCCCCACACATACTCCATGCAAATTTCTTTGTTGAGTTCTTGGAATAACAAATATCAAGGATAATATCGCATAGGGTCTGCTCGTTGGGGCAAACAGAAGAGCATTCTCTACGGAAGTCTGAATTCATAGTAGAAATTTCAAAAATGGAGTCGCATTCATCAACCCGCTCGTAATCAGCAAAAACCATATAGTTCTGTAGTCGTTTATTGTAGTCCTCATAAAGCCTTTTGACAGCATAAAATTGCGATGTGCTGTATTCATTTCCGCTCTTCATAATTGTATAATCAAATTTCACAGAAGCATTATGTCGTCCTATATGTCCGTCGAATTCCTGCTCAAACCTCCTGCAAATTTTATTCATGATACAGTTGCCAACACCGACCGGCATACGATAGCTGTAGTATCTCAAGAAATCCCTTTGCCTTTCAGATAAGTTCTCAAATGGCATGGACATCATTTCATCAACCGTCATTTGAAATTCTCGTAATGCGTTCCTGTTTGTATTTTTTATATATGTATTGTACTGTTTCATAAGAGATGGATAGATGTATCTCATAAAGTATGGCTTCTTATCAGCTACAATACTTCTGTAAAATCGCTTCGTATCATCATCCTCAATTTTATTTACCGTATGTCTATCATGCCATGATTTTGGCATCGGCTTGCAAATAATTCCCTTTGCTTTATCTATCGCGTTTTGCTGATATAGCTGACCACAACGAATCCTATATGACAGTTCTTTATATTCTTTACTTTCCGGATTGAAATGAGAGCGAACTTCAAACATGGATGTAATCCAATTAGTAGTTTGTCCAATATCATTTCCAAAACTTTCTATATTGGAACGTATAAAGTCTTCATCTGTGGAAATTCTTTTTTCTGCCTTCCGCTGCGCACACATTAATGCGGGCTGAGGCTTTAGCTTACGAACAAGGACATCGTTATCAGTAAGCATTACCAGGTCTCCGTCGTAATCCATTCCGTTAAGGGCAGCAGAAGCGGTATCCAAAGCATTGAAAATAGTGCATGTTTTCATATAACGATACCAGTATCGAACCTCGTCATTACTTGCCGGATGCACAAGACGAATATTATTATGGCAAGTCATCGGCGCTCTATAACAAGCCAGTTTTTCAGAACCAATATCAGCCCAATATTGATTATAGATTTCGCCAGGTTTTAGAAGTCCGGTAACTTTTAATCCGAATATGCTTTGGCACAGTGCAAATGGGTCTCCAGACACAATGGAATAATTACCATGAACTTTTAAGACTCCAACTTTTGCTTCGTTAATCCGATTTCGTATAGATTGATATATCGCACTTTGGATAAATGGGTCGTCAATCATCCGCTTATCAATCATAAGAGCTTTTGCAATATCATTATCCAGTCGTTCTATGTTATCCTCGTTTAGTCCAGAGCCTTTTAGAAATAAAATTGTCTTTCTCCAGTCTCCACCAAGAACGTCTTTGATTTCCTGCATGGTAGGAGAGATGAGTTCTTCAATGTCATCATCGTCCATATCGTAACTTTGTATAAACTGGTAATTCAAAGTTCGTTCATTTTCCAAAACTTTCGGGCATGTTTTTGGAATTCCAAAAGTATATCCATTTTCGATTGATGTGCGGACGTATTCTTCGCAACTATTATAGCTATCCCACAACTTTACCATAGAT
This sequence comes from uncultured Clostridia bacterium, assembly GCA_944391635.1. Taxonomy (GTDB): domain Bacteria; phylum Bacillota; class Clostridia; order UBA1381; family UBA1381; genus HGM11525. The sequence continues at coordinate 3,959 of CALXUL010000364.1, forward strand.
GTAGTCAGGATGAGTTCTACATTCCTCACATCGACATCATTGCCCCAAGCGTCTTTGACGATATATTTCTCTCCGGCAATTTTTTTAGCAAAATCCACATGGTCAAACGTGAATACCATTCCCTTTTCAAAAGAGAATCTTGTGTTTACTCCGCTTACAACATAATCCAAGCCTAGTTCCTCGCTCCATCTCTCGGCAAGAGACGGCATCATTGTTCCAAAACCATCTGAAGCATCTAAAGTAATCTCCTGAGCTTTCCGTTCCTCCATTATCGGCTCGCCATCGCATTCATCCGTGAGGTAGATGATGTCTGATAAAAATTTTGTTTCACAATCATTCACGACTAAAATTCCATTTGGCATTGAAACAGGAGTAGATGCACTGCATGTCAATGCTTTATATGCTTCTAACTTTGCCGTTACGAGTGCCTTGTCTGGATTTCTTCCATTATCAATTCGCCTTGCCAGCTCATCATGCACACGCTCGCTTACGAATACGATTGTTTCATTTTTAATTCCGCCGTTTGTCCCAAGAAGTCGTTTGTAATTTATGCCGTTTATAGAGAAACCACGACAAGCGCGGTAATAATCCTTCTCTTTATCAATAATAAGGCACATGTAGTCCGGTTTATACTGCAGTGCATCCAGTTCGGAGTAAAGCTTCTTGATTTTTCTTTTGTTCTGGATATTGTTGGGTTCTTTTTTTATTTTACGAATTTGAACTTTTATTTCTTTCGCCTTGTCGTCAGCATCTGTTATTCCGTTCATTTCGTCAATCCACCGAAGAACCTGGCTGTCAGCGAGAGATATAACCTCGTCATTTCTTCTTGCTTCATCAATTGGAAGAGTTAATTTCCATTTTTCCTTACGAAGCCTGCTGCTATGTATCTTATAAATGTACTTTTGACATGTAAGTTGTTTCGATATGATAAACACTCCTCTCTGTAAATAATATAATTAGCATGATATTCCAAAAAAAATTAATCAGAGTATTCGCTTATATATTGAAACCATTCTTCCATAAACTCTTTGCGTCCATTTTCGATAATCTCGTCTGTATCTTCATCTGGATTTATTGGAGCATAATCTTCGCACGCATAAAGGCTCCTGCATTTATTTCCAAAATAGCAGTCCGAACATTGCTTATTCATTGATACGATTCCCTCCTTTGCTCGTTTTTTCTATCCAATCCAAAAGCAGTGTTCTCATACGACTGCTCGGTATGTATAAATAAATCTCGTCTCCATCTCGAATAGCGGAGCGCCAAATCCACTGAACCATTACTGAGAGAGCATAAGCATCCTCGTCCACTTCGATGCCGTTCCTCTGATAGAACCTCTTGTCACTCACATTCATAAAAATATTTACGATGTACATGAGATAATGCTTGTCTCTATATTTGTTGGTAGCCTTTGTGTTGAACGTAAGGAATGACTTTGTATATCCTTTCCCGGACACTTTGTGTGAGTAGCTTTTGAAGCACCCCCACATTTTCTCATCGGACGGCATTCCTCTCCAAATATTGTTTGCGTAGTTATATACATTTCTTTTCAGACGCTCAACCTCTTCCTCGTTTTTGTCGTACCAACTCATGGAAAGTGCGTTGATGTCGTCTCCAATAGAGTTCAGCTTTTCATTGTCCATGATATGAATCATTTTCCCAAGATTTTTTACGTATTCTGGAGTATACCAGTTGCAATCTGAAAAACGAAACTTCCCATCTTCACCCTTGTTGATTCCTATGTATTCATATGGAAGATTATATATCTCCAAAAAATGATGTAGGCATTGTCCCTCGAATAGATACGTCAATATGAATACATCTTTAAATGAGGTAATCAGACTTGGCGGTAAAACCCAATAGAATAAACGTTCAATCCCCCCAGTTCCATCCTTACAGTCCATTCGTACAAGGTCTCTGCACTTCATAAATTTAAATAGCTCACGAAATGCTACTCCGTTATAATCATCTCTTATAAGCTTATATGTTCCATTGACATCTTCGACATATCCAGCATCAATTGCTATCTTTATATCGTCTATATGGTAGTCATATCGTTCGAGCACATCCATATTTTCATCTATAATAAGTCTGTACCCATAATTGCGTATGTCTTCAAGCATTTCGTCTGAATACATTTTGAACGCCTGATGCGTTGTTGCAATATTTCTTCCTTGCTTGATAAGAGCTGCTGTATGCTCGCTCTTTTTAAAATTGAATTCCTCAATCTTGTTGCTTGGCTCCATAAAGTGCATCTCCGCACATTGTTCCTTAATGCGATTTGCCTCATCAAGATACGGTGTGATATATATGAACTTTTCATCTTTGTGCTCGTTCATATATGTAATCGCAGCACTTGATTTGCCTGTTCCCATGATTGCGTCACAAACCCGAATCATTTAGTTCCTCCTCATTAAATATTTTGCGTTTACGCCTCTTTTTCTGATTTTACAACTTGAAAGTTGTAGATTTAGTATTTAACCTTGGCTATCAATGCTTTCTGGGCTGTTCTATAAAAATATAGTAGATGAAAACCATCTCAGCCTTGAAATAAAAGTAACTTAGATTTAATTCATAAAACAACATCGAATGAAAGCAGTAATTACTTTCCAAAAGCAAAGTATATAATTAGCACGATGAAG
>CALXUL010000365.1 GCA_944391635.1 uncultured Clostridia bacterium
TGCGATTGCTGATAATGTAGCAAAGCATGCTTTCACTGCGGCTTTTAAGCGTGAGTTTCCACGAAGTCATCAGGTTTATGTGAGTGAGAAGTGAGATTTAATTGTAATTAACTAATATGTATGTTTAGCTGATTTTTAGCTTATAAGTAGAAGTGGAATATCTTAATTATTGATCAAAGCATGGCTCAACCTTTGTTGAGCTTTATTTTTTGTAAATATGATGTCAAAATAGTGTGAATTCGATGAATTTAGGCGCAGAAAGGTAAAAATGATACTATATCCATAGTTTGTAACAATGTAAGTGGAGAAATTTATATAAAAATGGAGACGTGGAAAATTATAAATTGAGATGACTAATTTGATTTTAGGCCTACTTGAACAGACAACATTTATAATAATTTCTGTTTTATTTGATATTTTATCTTTTACGAACATAAACAAATCGTAAAAATCTTTCATTCGCGTGTTAGCAATACCACGACTAAATATAGTTTCAAGTTTTTGAGCAACGATGGTTTCACTGTTATAATCAGCTACTTCTACAGGTTTACCATCAATCAAAGACTTATATGTGTATTTGATTTCTTTACGTGTTATTACATCACCAGTCGGAATATCTATTTTAATATTTGCTTTCGTTTTATTATAGATAATCTCCAATAAATGTACACGATAGCCAACATAAGCCGCTCCTTCATGTAATTTTGCAATTTTACCTGTCCGTTGAATATTATAGGATCATTAGGAACAGGGGAGATTGCACAAATCTCATCAATCATTTTAGTTACTTCAGAAAGATTTAGGTTTCTTCCTTTAATATCAGTATCTATATCTTCTGTAGTTCGATTATTGATTCCAACTAAACTCGCCAAAAGAAAGCCACCTTTTAAAATCAGATTATTTTTATAACGAGATTTAGCAATTCTTTGTATGAAATCATCTAAGGTATATTCTTCTAAAATGATTTGTGTCGTGGTCCTACTTTGTTTAGCTAATTTTCGCATATGTGCAATCATTTGTTGATTATTGGAAAAATCTCTAAAATTATCAGTCATTTACATTAATACATCTATATAATTTAAAACTTTTGATGTAGTCCTAAAAGCTTTTGCAAAGTACATCAATTTTGCAATATTCTTTTCTTTTTGTTTTAAATACTGCTTAAAGGCTTTGTTTACTATTTCAGGATCAACATGATTTTGGGGACGTAATATTTCAGCCATAGTTCTATCAAGTGAATAAATTTTAACAGTATTTCCTTGTAGAGTCTGTATCGTTGTAATTCCTAATTTATAAAGCTTTAGTATTTGCTGATGAGCGGAGATTTGTTCTTTTAAAGATGCATTTTTATATCCAGCAGGAAAGGTAAGATCAATTTTATCAGGAACACGGTCACTCAACCCATATAAATATAGTGCTGAATTTAATGAGATTATTCCTTTTTTTAATCGCTTTTGAATTACGTAATATGGGTCCTCTAAATGATTGGGACTGCCATAAATTCCTTTATCTAGAATAATTAAGATATTATCTTTAAGATATTTTTTTATCTGCTGTCCCGAATAATTTTTCTCTGAAAGTTGCTTACGAGATATAACATAATTATTTGCTTCCAGCAATTTATTTAGAGTTGCTTTGTCAGCCATCTTAATCGCCTCACTTATCTAAATTATACCCTATAAGTTAATATAAATGGGTATAATTTAGATATTTAATTTACCCAATTAATAAGTAACCCGTAACATATTAACTTAATATTTTCCTATTTATCAACTAATAAATTAATCAGTTATTAATTTAATTTTAAAAATACTATTGACATAAAATTAAATCCTGATATTATTATGTTCAACAATAAAAATAATACTTGGCTTTGATAAGGAAAGTAACATAAAATAGAGTTTTCAGAGAGTCTTCGGTTGGTGAAAGAAGACAACAATATTTTTAGCGAAAATCACCTTTGAGCAGAAAATACGATATTTAGTATTTTCAGGGTTCGCCCTTTATAGCGGCGACGTATCGCTAATCATTTAGATTGGCCGCACGTGCATGAGGTTAATATTTAATACTATTAACGATAAATAGGTGGTACCGCGTTATAGACGCCCTATTAGATCAAATTGATCTAGTAGGGCGCTTTTTGTTTATCCAGGCTAAAGAGGAGAGATTTTATGAAAAAATGGATGAGATTTTTAGCAAGTGGGTTGTTAACTGCTAATGCAGTAGCTGCATTGACAGCATGTTCAAGTGAAAAAAACGCATCAACCCAAAAGTATGAAAGTTCTCTAACTTGGATGACTACATCCGAAGTTCAAACACTAGATCAAAATAAAATGGTAGATACTTCTAGTGGAGAACAAGCTACCAATGTTTTTGAGGGACTTAACAGAATGGATAAAGATGGTAAAGTTTCATCTGGCGTGGCTACTACATCTACTTCTAGTAAAGATGGACTAACGTGGACATTTAAATTACGAAAAAATGCCAAATGGAGTAATGGTCAACCAGTTACTGCTCAAGATTTTGTATATTCTTTACAAAGAATGATGGATCCTAATACTCAATCTCAACAACAGAATAATTATCAAGCGGTAAAGAATGCAAGCCAAGTAGTAGCCGGTAAGAAATCACCGAATACGTTAGGTGTTGAAGCCAAAGATGCACACACTTTAGTGGTTCATCTTGTTCATCCCGTTCCTTACTTCAAAACTTTGACAGCTTCTAGTTGGAATCCTGTAAATAAGGATACCGTACAAAAATATGGCAAAAAGTATGGCACCGCTTCTAAATACATGGTATATAATGGTCCATTTGTAAGCAGTGGGTGGACTGGTTCTAATTTGAGTTGGAAGCTTAAAAAGAATAATCAATATTGGGATAAAAAAGATGTAAAGCTTAAAACCGTAAATTATACAGTTGTCAAGACTCCTTCAACGGATTACAACCTTTATCAATCTGGTAAGCTAGATGGAGCATTCCTTGATACACAAGCTTCTAAACAACTAAAGCATCAAGATGGATACAGGGTTTTCAAACTAGATAGAACTGAATATTTAACTTATAACGTTTCTAAAAATAAGGATATGGCCAATGCTAATGTAAGAAGAGCTTTTTCAATGGTCCTTGATAGAGCAGAATTAGCCAAAACAGTGGGTGGTGCAAATACAGTAGCAACTACATTTACAGGTCCGCAAGAAACTGTAAACGGAGTTAACTTTAATAAATATTTTGCTGAACAAGGTGCTACAAGTAAGTACACCAAGTTTAACAAGCAGGAAGCCAACGTATTATTTAACAAAGGGCTTAAAGAATTAGGAAAATCCAAAATGGAGTTTACTTTAGGTGGAGACGATGACGATGTTTCTAAGAAGGTTTTAGAATATGTTCAAAGTCAATTTGAAAGCACCTTTGGTAAAAAAGTAGAAGTTCATGTGAGAACAATGCCTAAAACTACAAGAGTAAGCAACATGTTAAATGGTAAATATGATGTTGATTACACTGGATTAAATCCAGCATTTACTGATCCATATGCAATGCTCAGCGTTATGGCAACAGATCAAAATTACAACTTTGGTAAATGGTCTAATAAACAATATGACAACTACTTGGATGCTTCTAGCAAAGAAATGAATATTAATAAACGTTTAAAGGATTTAATGAATGCAGAAAAAGTATTGGATTCTGAACAACCATTATCTCCATTATTCCATGATGGACAAGCATGGATGGTAAGAAGTTCTGTTCATAATCTTGGTTTCTCATTAGGTAAATTCAATTTTAGAAGTGCATACGTAACTAAATAGTTAGGGAGAAATAAAGATGACTAAAACAGCTTTCGTAAATTGCAATCTGTTTGTAGGGACTGAAGATAACTTATTAGAAAATGCGTGGTTTATTGTAAATAATGAAACCGGAAAATTAGAAGTTAAAGGAACTGGAAAATTTACTTTTCCTGATATCGATAAAACTGTTGATTTAAAAGGTCAGTATGTTATGTCGGGGTTAATCAACGCTCATACTCATATTGGCTATATTAACGTAAGCAAAGTTCATTATCCCGAAACTGAAACTTTAACTACTTATAAAGCATTAAAGGATTTAAAGAGTGGTTTAAAAGGTGGCGTTACCTATTTACGAGGATGTGGTTCACCATTTGATGTTGATGTTAAATTGAACAACATTCGTAAGGATTTTCCTTTTGATGGACCTCGAATTAAACCTACAGGGATGCCTATTTCAATTTTAGGTGGACATTCTGATCGACCATTAGGAAGTCCATTATATGACAGAGGGACACCTAATTATTCTCATTTAGTGAATTCAAGAGATGATGTACGAAAAGCAGTACGTGAACAATTTAAAAAGGGTGCTGAAAACGTCAAACTAATGGCGACTGGCGGTATTATGTCTCAAGGAGATCAAATCGATGATACTGAACTTTCACTAGAAGAAATGAAAGTAGCAGTGCAAGAAGCACATTCTAAGCACATGACAGTATGTGCTCATGCAGAAGGTAGACTAGGGATTCATTATGCTGTAGTAGCTGGCGTTGATTCAGTTGAACATGGCTTTTATACGAGTGATGAAGATATTGATCTAATGAAAAAACAGGGGACATTCTTATCTCCTACTCTAATTGCAGGACATCAAATTGCAATTTATGGTAAAGGTAAAATGACTGATTTTTCTTACAATAAGATGTGTCAGCACGTAGAAGCCTTTTATAAACATGTTGGTAAGGCTATTAAAGCAGGAGTTAAGCTAGCTTTAGGAACAGATGCTGGGACTTTTAAAAATCCACTTAAAAATACAGCTAAAGAACTAACCGAATTAGTTCGAGCAGGTGCTACCAACTATCAGGCTCTACATGCAGCTGGACTAGGCTCTGCGGAATTGCTCCAAATCGATAAAGAATATGGCTCTCTTGAAGAAGGTAAATTTGCAGACTTCCTAGTATTAAAAGAAAATCCATTAGTCAATATTGCGGCTGTAGAGCAAGAAGATAAGCAAGTATATCAACATGGAGTTAGGAAATTTTAATATCTCTGTACTACTATTTTTACAAGGAAAATAAGGAGAAGGAAAAATTTAGTCCTTCTCTTTTTGTGTCGATTCATTATCACTTGACAAATTAGTAGCAAATCTAAATATCATTTTTAGTTAAAAAAGAAATAGATCTGAAATACATTTGACAAGTTAGAGAAAACAATATGTTTATATCTATTAATAGGCCTTATCCATCGGCACAGGTTAAATTCGAAAATAACAAAATAAGAAGCCTTATCAGTTGCGATGGTAAGGCTTCTTTGAGTATCACTATTGATATTTTTAGTCAGAAATTCAACGTAATCATATTTTTACCTAAAACTTCTCTTATATATTTTTTGATCATTACAAATAAAAAGAACGATGCAAATAGCATCGTTCCCTTGCTTGAATTTGCTTGAATTCATTCATGATCGTTTCGTGATCATCTACGCGTACTTTAGCGCAAATATTGCGCATGACATGAACTAGACAGCGTTGAAAATGAGCTTTCGGATAAGTCTGCTCCAGCACTGTCTTCATGCCCAAAGAAAGAGCTCAACCTGTTCTAGACCGCGAGACTTCATGTCTTGAAGCATTTCCGTCCAATTCTCGACGTTTTCGCTGGGAGCAATGCGGTAATCGATGACTTCCTTGTGACCATTAGGCTTGATGCCAATGGCAATATAAAATGCTTCACGATCGAAGGTTATGCGACGCAAAGGAATGTAGGTAGCGTCCAAATAAACGCAGAAGAACTTGTCACTGAGTTTGCGTTGATGATAGGCCTCAACTTTTGGAATTATCTGCTTGGAGATGTTAGATACCTGAGCTGGGCTGTAGTGACTGCCGTACATCTTTTCAATTAAATCGGCTATTTCTCTGGTGGTTATGCCTTTAGAGTAAAGCTTGATGATCATATTTTCCAACACATCTGCATGCTGCTTGTAGTCAGGCAGCGTGTGCTGATGAAACATGCCGTTGCGGTCTCGTGGCACTTGAATTTCAATCTCGCCAAACTGCGTATCAACCTTGCGAAAGTAAGCACCATTGCGTGAATTGCCTGTATTCCAGCCAGCTCTGGCATAAGGATCATAGCCTAAAAACGCCGTCAGTTCAGCCTCTAATAGGTCATTAACTGCTTGCTGGAGTTCTTCTTTCTGTATGTGTTTTTTTGTTCAAACCAATCATACGAGAAAGGAACTCCTTTTTCTAATGTTTTAAGAAATTAATTTAAGGAATCATTCATCCTTACACAAACTATTTTACAGTCTTGATTCAATTTGGTTTAATTAGTATAATATTGGTTTTATATAAGAATAATATTTATAAGATAATACATGATCTTATTAAAAAATAAAAACATATATTAAAGGTATAGGTGATAACCTTTGCGAAGAAGCAACATCGAACTATTTAGAATATTATTGATCCTGATGGTTATAATATTACATTATTTTAATCCTGGAATGGGTGGTGCTTTAGGACATACTGTTACTGGATCAATAAGTTATTATTTTATTCATTTAATGGAATCACTATGTATAGTAGCGGTAAACGGCTTTGTCTTGATTACAGGATATTTTTCTTATAAAAAAGAAAATGTAAAAGCATCTAAAGTAACAAATTTAGTGTTAGTAATGATATTTTGGGGCGTATTGCTATCTCTATTAACAGTGTTTATATTACGTCCTGAAAATATAAATATGCAGATAATAAAAGGTATCATTAAGGCAGCAACTAATCAATGGTTTGTAATAATTTATTGTATTTTGTATTTGCTAATTCCTTTTCTGAATAAGATACTCAATAATATAAGTCAAAATAGCTACAAGACATTACTAGTAATTGGCCTGATATTCTTTTATCTTTGGCCATCTTTCTACACTAAAATCACAGTCAGTGATGCTGGATATGGAATAATTAATTTTGTTTATCTGTATTTTATCGGAG
>CALXUL010000366.1 GCA_944391635.1 uncultured Clostridia bacterium
CTTGTTTCGCAATATAATATTGACAATGTAATTGAAAAGTGTTATAATTGGCTTATAAAGACAAATACAACGAACTTGAAAATTGTTGAGGGCAAACATATCCAGTATGGAGAGCCTTACAAGTATGGTACAGGGTTAAAGTATGGTTCGGGTATAAAATATGGCGGTAAACACCCTAATATTATTACCTATGATGAAAAAGTAAATGTAGGCGAAAATATAAAGGCAGAAACAGAATATCTTGGTGTTGTTGGCGGTCGGTTAATAAAACAATCGTTTAATCTTAACGGAAATATTATTGTAAAAGAGGCGGTGTTAAAGTGATTTTTGATAGAACTCAAAACGATGTTGACACCGCCATTCGTTTAAGAGCAAAGAAAGTGCAGACCTTTCAAGAGTTGACCGAAAGTGAAATTGCAATACTTGAAAAGGGGACACTAACCATAAACACCCTTAACCGCATCGAAACCAAACAAGAGGAATTAAAAAACCTTTTCAATGATATGGGATATTGGAATACACCGATAATAAATAAGGTATGGGATTTTTCGGGTATTTTTAAAGGTGAAGAATTTGATAGAATTCTCAACAATCTTGAAATATTAAGAAAAGCATTTTTTGTATATAAAAACACACCTGACATTCCTGATAATAATTATCGGAAATATCAAACTATAAACGATGTCGAAAAGATATTACACGACCTTGATGTTATGATAAATGATGTTAAGAGCTATTATAGAGAATGTGGCACTTTTGAAAGCGGGGAATAAATATGGTTGAGTTTATCGATAAGACAAATGAACAAGATGGCACACCGATAAATCGTGAAAATCTTATGGCGATACAAGGGTTTGTGTCCTCAACTATAATTTTTAATCAAGATGGTAGTATGACGGAAACTAATGAAAAAAATGAAACGCTTACAACGTATCCGTGGGAGTTAGGAGAGAAAATAATGCAAAGAATAGTATTTCAAGGAGAACGTACAATTACCATATTAAGAACGATACACAATGGAATAGTTGAGGAAAAAATACAATGACTGACAAGCTCGAATTTATAGAAAATTTAAAAACAAAAAAAATATCACAAGACCAAGGTTTTCCGTTTTTGACAGAAGACATTCCTGTTGATATGAATATACAAAATACGAGCGAAAGGTACCTTATTGGTGAATTTGGCTCTATATTATCAGGAGAAATAAAAATTACAGTTGATATCGAATTTGAAGGTAGTGGTTTTAACCCTTCTCTGACATGCTACATAATAGACGAGTTTGGAGATGAGCAACAGTTCCACGGGTATCAGTTTAATGCAAACGTTAAGTCAGGTTTAAAATATAAAATATATGTTATGATGCACATGGAAGGAGAGATATCTTTGAATGTTTATAAATACAACATTTCGGGCAATATAATTGAGACTTTTATGCCTATCGTATTTTAATAGAACAGGGGTGAATGAATAATGGCATTAAACAATGTTTGGGAAGATAAGCAGGATGGTATTGATGATATTCTTTCAAAAGATATAAATGACATAGCACATGCTGTCATCGAAGGCGAAAAAGGTATAGAAGAATTAAAAGAACGGGTAGACGGCATCAACGTTGCACTCAAAAACGTTGCGGCAAAATACGAATTAGTCGGAGTTGATATAAACACCGTTACCGATAGCGGAATTTACAGCATCGGTTCAGACTGTACGGGCTTGCCGGTGGATTTAGGTCAGACGTGGTGCGGAAAAACGCTTATAGTAAGTGCAAATACCGCGGGAGATTATTATAATCAATATCTGATAGCTAACTGGTACGCTGATGAAAATGGAGAGATGACAGAGTACACAAGAATATATGCGTGCTATATATATAATCCAGAGGGGACACCGTCATATGATATGCCTTGGACTCTTATATATGACACTTCAAAGCCCCAGCTTATGCTTGATAGCACTTTAACAAAAGAAGGTGCAGCGGCGGACGCAAAAGCCGTAGGTGATGCGTTTTCGGGGAAAGCGGACAAAGTGACGATTGAGTACATCGGCGTAGATGGTATTAATGTTTTTCTGGCAGAGATGCTGACCAAAACAGAAATACGGCTGAACGATTTATATACCGGGGGCATAGAATTAGTAGTGCCTGACGAGATAGAAGAGGACTATATTTCATCAATTGTTTTTGAGTCGTTTTCGCCAGCGCGAACGCTTACCTACACAGCAGAAATACAAATGAGCGGGACAGACTGCATTAACGGCGTTTTTGTCCCGGAGGAAAACAAAAGATACACTTTGTATCTTGAGTATGATGGAAAATATGTATCTGGGTTTGTGTCGGGAGTGAGTACAGTATGAATTATTTAAAAAAGAAACTCTTGATTTTAAAAAAGTGCTTATCGGAAGCTTTGACCCGAATTGTGTCAGGCACTCCCCCGCTTATACTCACAGCCGCCCAAAAAATAGTTGGTATAGAGGTAAAAGGAAATACTGCGCAAAATGGTGTGCCTACTCCGGATATGAAAGTAGATGTTGTGGGAGTGGGAGATAAGACATATAACGAGTATAATTTACTCACCGGTCGCAGTGTGGTAAACTTCGGAGCATACGAAAACACAAGCGTAAGAAGTTTTACAGGCAGTCAAC
>CALXUL010000367.1 GCA_944391635.1 uncultured Clostridia bacterium
TGATGACCTTCGTATCCGGTTGCTCTGCCCTTTGAAAGTATTTCCTTTTGTTCTTTTTTGGACCAATCTCGAGTTCCAAAACCACCAGAAACTAAGCTTTTTTCTTTTTTCCAAGCATTAGCAACCGCTTTTCTACGTTCATAACCAATGTTCGATGCCATTATTCGTCACCCAACTTGATTTCCAACGGCTCTAAAACTTCTTCCCCGATGAGCTGAATTGCGCTATCTATCTCATCGGTTAACCAATCTTCAAAAGAATCCCAAATTTCTTCAAAGATAGATTTTTCTATATTCCACAGATAGACCTTTCCATCGTTTGTTTCAGAATTGAAGCAAATAGGATCGCCATAGCTTCTGATTGCAAATACCGAATATCCATCCGGCAAAGCCATTTCGCTTTTTACATCATTCGTGTTATATTCGTCAAAGGTTTCAAAATCAAGGTCGAGCTCCTCGTCATAACCTTTCGAAGACAACATTACCGTATCAAAAAGCAATCCACCATCGCAATACTTCATCCATTCCACGAAAGATGAAGGAATCTTACCCAACTTCTCCTGGGCTTTGATTGCCGAAGAAAAAGATGATTTTCTTAAACAATGGTATATATTAAAAATCTCCAATCTTTCAACATTTTCCTTCATTACATCACTAGTAAATGAACGAAGCAACAATTGATGATCTAAGATTCCCATTTGTCATTTTCCCCCTAATTATTTTATCAACCACTTTACGAAATCGTCGAACGAAAATTCCTTATATTTGTTTTCAAACTGCCAATCATATTTGGTCTCAAATTTCACCGACAAGGCATCATCTGTACACTTGATATATAAGTATACATCATCACTATATTCGATTTTGGCACCATTATCAAGATCATAAGAAAGAATCGTATACTCATCCTGTAGCCGTTCAAAACACCTAACGGCAAACTCTTTCGCATTACTTCCCGTAAACTCGCTGTTCGATAGTAAAATCGTTACAGAGGATAACCCGAGAACCTCCAAACGCTCATTAAGCAACCGTGTTAAGCGCTTAATGCTAGGATTGAATGCCGTAATGGATATAGAGACCTTGTTTCTAATACCACCATCAAACGCACCGCTAACAGTAGCTACAGACTCATGCACTAATCCATTTTTGAATCGAGGAACTTCCGAAAACAAATCGAATTCCTGCATTGATATAAAATTGATTAATATTCCTTGAGCCTTTTTCCTAAGTTCCGTCAATATGTTGGCGGTATCTTTTTCAAGATCTTCTTTTGTTGTGTCGTTACACAAAGGTCCTATTTCGATGCCAGTCACTCTGGATATTTGAAATGTTACGCCAGAAAGCTTTGTTTCTTTGCTTGCTTCTTTTTCTATTTTCAGTTCTCTATTAAAAATCTCAGCGATTTGATACACAGGACATCTACCATCAATATAATCTACATTGGATAAAACCGCCGGAATATCACACGTTTCTAGTAAAACGGGCATAATACGAAAATCCTTGCGACTGATTTGCTCGTTGATAGCAAAATCCAATTCGGTCATCACCCACGGTGAATCAAGCGCATCTTTTGAGAGAAATATCACGTAGACATTTGAATTTTTGATTGCTTCAAAAATAGCGGTCGCATACCGTTGACCAGGAGCAATACTTTTTTCATCAATCCAAATATCAATGTTTGGTGAGGCAATCATGTTAACCAAAGAAGATACAACATCGATATTCTTATGACTATAGCTTATAAAAATTTTGTTCATATATCTTCTCCTTTAACACATATCCGTGGATTAATTAAGAAAACAACCACGTTAAAACTAAACAAATAATTGAACCAGGCAAAGCGATCTTAAACAGCTGTTTGGTCGCACGCGAAATCTCAGGCTTATAATACTTTTTGGAAATTACAGTAAGTAACATAGTAATACCGCAAACCAAAATTACAGCAAGCCAAGTAATAGCTATAATGGAATAAAGTAATGCAGATCTCGAAATTGCCTCAGTAACTTCTGTGGATTCTGTAAGCAGGCACGTTAAAAATGCAAATGCGATCGATGTGATCATTGATACTCTGAAAATTCTTAAAGTACTTGCATTTCTATCGGCTAAGTCGGTATATCTTCCGGAAATATTAATCCAAAGAAATACTCCGGCGAAGAGAAAACCAGCAAAATTCAAAACTAACGTCGCATAAAATAAAATATCAGTCATTTCGTATAAAACTCCTATTTATTCCTTAAATTGCATGAAAGGTTCTTTAATTTTTTGAACGATTTCTTCAGCGTTGTACACTACCGAGCTAATATTTTCTCCTATATTAACCACAAGCAGTGATATGACAGTCCACCACGATTGGAATGCACCAACAATGGCATCTTTTAGTAAAATAAACTTTTGAGAAAAAGTTTCATATTTTACGCTTCTATTCACAAACAATTCGGTTATGATACATTCACCGTTGTTTTGAATGGTGTTAAGCGCATATAAACGTATTGCTTCGTAATTTGAACCAATATTCTTCAATGGAGAATCCAGCAACTGAGTTGCGATTGCTTCAACGTTAACGTTAAATAGCAATTTAAAATTCTCTCCAATGTTCTCGGCAATTGCAATTCCTGTGTAAACCAAATCGCCCAATGACCCACTTTGCATTTTTAAATACAAGACGATTAATGCAATTACAGAAAACAAAACTATTGAAGAAAAGCACATAACTTTTCCAGTTATCGTGGTGCTCTTATATACTACCTCGTTAATACGTTTAGTGCGTTCTTCCCTTGCAGCACGTTTAGCCTCGCGAATTGACTCCTTCGAACGTTCTCTGCCGCACACAAAACACTCTGTATCACGATCCTCGTTGGCTGTGGAACAATAATCACATATCCAACTCAAAGTCCTTCTCCCTTACTTATTTCAGTCTTTCCAATGCTTTTCTTGCTTCCTCATGTCCTTGTTCTGCAGCCTTGGTGTACCACTCTATTGCCTTCCTCTTGCTATGCAGAATACCTTGCCCCTTTTCATAACAGAAGCCTAAGCTATACTGTGCCTTTAAAGATCCACCGTTAGCTGCGATGGTATAATGCTCAATAGCTTTTTTAGTACTCTTACTTACTCCGTAGCCGTTATAATAACACTCGCCAATAGCGTTTTCGGCATCCAGGTTTCCTTGTGCTGCAGATTTGGTGAAATACTCAAATGCTTTTCCTTCATCAACAGCAGTTCCAACACCTCTGAGATAACAAAAGCCCATATTGAATTCGCCAACATCGCTTCCTTGATCTGCCGCTTTCTTATACCAGAAAAAAGCCTTTTCCGAGTCTTTTTCTGTGCCAGCCCCGAAATAATAGCAATCTCCTAATTCATTTTGAGCTCCAGCGTGTCCCGCCTCGGCTGCCTTTTTATACCACAAAACAGCAGTTGTTTGATTTTTATATGTACCCTTTCCATGGTAATAACAAAATCCTACATTGTATTGTGCTTGACGGATATCTTGCTGAGCTGCCTTTTCAAACCACAACAACGCTTGCGAAAAATCCTGTGAAACTCCTATACCATAATAATAGCAGTCTCCAACTTCGTTTTGTGCGGGGGGGTATCCACGCTTTGCGCATTCAAGCATTTTTTCAAAGCCTGCACGTGGGTTAGATTTGATCATATCCAAGGCATTATCAAACTCTTCTTCTACATTTACTGCCTTATATGCATTAAGCAAAGAAGAAAAGCTACCGCTAGCACTATTCATTTGCGATTGTATATCAAAACTCAATCCTATTCCAGGACGTGTCTCTCCACAAACGATACAAGCTCGCTCACTGCTCTCGTTATTCGAGGAACACATTGGACAAACCCAACCCATATAAGCCTCCTATGCTACAATGATTCGCCACACCATAAGACTATTTGTTATAATCAAGCAAATCAAAATTGCAATAAATCTATAATTCTTTTTATATATCGTCTTTCCTAAAAAGATCAATTCTCCCAGCAACAATGCTGAACTGAGATATACGTTTACCCATCTTAATGAATCACTCCAAACGACCGACATTACATACGAAATCAGCAATACAACAATCGCAGGAATGATTTTTGTTTCTTTTGAAAACGCCTTGCCATCCTCATCGCTAAATCTTGAATATATAGCAGAAATCAAAAGCAAAAGCAACGCAACTCCAATGAAAGTACTATAGCCTGAATTTTCACCGTCTTGAAAAGCCGATGAGAACAAATTGGCAAGAGGTGTCAAAATAAGCGAACATAATCCCAACAAAACCAGTTGCGCCACTCTTTTAGGCCAATCGGTTTCAGTTTTATATGTTTTAGTTTCAACCGGTGCAGTTCTGACAGAAGAAGGAGTAGGCGTAGTCCTTGGCGGAGGGAGCGGAGTATAAACGGGCTTGGGGGTAATATAATATGCATCTTTGGCTACATACTTGGCTTTAACCCTCGCTGACATAGTCAAGGACGTACATTCAGCAAAAGCTTTAATACCAACCGTTTCAAGTTCACACCCCGATATTATACTGCGTAAATTACTACAACCGCTAAAAGCCTCTTTGGAAATCTTTCTAACATTGTCATGCAAAGTAACAGAATAAATATCTGTTCTCCCCTTAAAGGCGCCTTCACCAATCACGTTAAACTCTTCCGGAATCACTACATTCCC
>CALXUL010000368.1 GCA_944391635.1 uncultured Clostridia bacterium
TTATGGAAATGCGTTGTGGTTAGATGAAGAAAAGACTTCTAGTTACGAAATGTATCAATATATTCTTAACTTTGAGGATTCTATGATGGAAGAATATTTAAAGAAATTTACATTTTTACGAAAAGAAGAAATAGAAGAAATTATGAAGAAGCAGCAAGAAGCTCCTGAGAAGAGAATTGCTCAAAAAAGACTTGCTAAAGAGGTACTTGATTTTATTCATGGTGAAGGTGCTTATGAAAATGCAGTTAAAATTAGTGAATCTTTATTTAGTGGGAATATTCGTGATTTAACTTCAGAACAAATAGAAGTTGCTTTTAAAGGGCTTGAACCATTTGAAGCTAAGGAAGGAAATTTAGTGGAGTTTTTAGTGGAATTTGGTATTTGTTCTAGTAAGAGAGAAGCTCGTGAATTTATTGGTAACGGTTCTATTAGTGTTAATGGTGATAGAATTACTGATTTAGATTATCAAGTTTTAAAAAGTGCTTCTATCGAAGAAAAATATGTAGTTGTTAGACGTGGAAAGAAAAAATACTTTATTGGAAAATTTTAAGATCTGTCTTTTAGATAGGTCTTTTCTTGTGTTTATTTGACAGTATACATATTCACATTATATAATAAAATAATTCATATTTGTAAAAAGATTGGGGATAGTATAAATGAAAATAACTTTAGTAAGACATGGTCAAACGGAATATAATTATCAAAAAATAATGCAGGGACATTCTAATACAGAATTAAATGATACTGGTATCAGACAATGTCAGAAACTTAGAGAACAATTAGCGGATGTTGATTTTGATTATTGCTATATGTCTCCAATTCTTAGAGCAGTTCAAACGGCTTTTATCTTGGTAGGTGATAGAGTAGAGACAATACCTGATAAGAGATTAATCGAACGTGATATGGGAGAGTTTACGGGTAAGTCTACGGAACTTTATGATAGAGAAAAGTATTGGGATTATGATTTAAATTGTAGTGATAATGGAGTAGAAGCTATTCAAGATGTTTTTAGTCGTTGTTGTGATTTTTTAAATTATATAGTAAAAAAGCACCCTGGTGAACATATATTAGTAGTATCTCATGCTGCTACTATTAGGGCGCTTCATCATTTGCTTCATCATCATAATTTACATAGTGATTTGTTAAGGAAAGTTGTTTGTAATTGTTATGTTGAGGAAGTTGAAGTTAAGGAGGGGACTGTTTATGAATCGCTTTGATTTGGATATTATTAGTAATGTTAAAACTATTTGGGATTTCTTAGTTTTAGATGAAAAAATAGAACCTTGTGATATTATTATGGGATGTGGATGTATTAATACAGATATTCCAGTCTATTGTGCTCAGTTATTTAAAGAAGGATATGGTAAGAAGATCTTGTTTGCTGGAGGACTTGGTAAACTTACTAAACATCAATTTAATAAATCTGAGGCAGAAGTATATCGCGATATTGCTCTTGGTGAAGGGGTTTCTTCTAGTGATATTTTGTTAGAGACAACTTCTACTAATACAGGAGATAATTTTTTACTTTCTAAAAGTATTTTGGATGAGAATGGTTGTCAAAAGATTTTAATTGTTCATAAACCATATTCTGAGAGAAGAACTCTTTTGACGGCTATGGCACAACTTCCTGATTATGAATGGTTAATTACTTCTCCTTGTAGTCAGTTTGATGTTTATCTTTCTTATATGCAAATGGATGAGGAACTTTTCCAAAATCAAGTATCGCTTATGGTAGGAGATGTTCAAAGATGTATGATTTATCCACAACTTGGTTATATGTTAGAAAGTGAAATACCTTCTCAGGTTATGGAGTCTTATTCCTATTTAATGGAAAAAGGATTTGATGATTATGTTTTTTCTGAGAATAAAATTTTGTCAATGACTAAAAGTAAAAATAAATAAAAAAAAGGAACTCATTTGCAGTTCCTTATTTGTTGTAGTATTCAACGATTAATGCTTCATTGATATCAGCATTAAGTTCATTTCTTTCAGGAAGTCTAACATAAGTTCCTTCCATTTTACCTTCATCATAAGTAATGAAGTCAACACGTTTTGTAACTTTAGCTAAGCTATCAGCAACAACTTTTAAGTTCTTATGATCTTCTTTAATAGAGATTACATCTCCAACTTTAACTTGGTATGATGGAATATCTACTTTTTTACCATTTACTGTAACATGTCCATGGTTTACTAATTGTCTAGCTCCACGACGAGTAGTTGCGAAACCTATTCTATATACTAAGTTGTCTAAACGTGATTCTAACATTCTTAAGAAGTTAGTACCAGTAACACCTTTTAATTTAGAAGCTTTATCAAAAGTATTTCTAAATTGTCTTTCGTTTACTCCATACATGAAACGAACTTTTTGTTTTTCTTTTAATTGTGTTCCGTAATCAGATAATTTTCCACGACGATCGTTTCCATGTTGTCCTGGTCCATAAGGACGACGAGCTAATTCTTTACCAGTTTCACTGATTGAAAATCCTAAGTGACGTGCTTTCTTATAACTTGGTCCAGTATATCTTGCCATAATCTTACTCCTTTCTTTTTATTACATTCATTGAAATGATT
>CALXUL010000369.1 GCA_944391635.1 uncultured Clostridia bacterium
TCGGCTTGAGACATAATCTTTCTCAAATCAACTGGTGCAAAATAGGGCATGATTGGTTTCTTAGGGAGCTGATTTGTCAACTTTTCATATTCTTTTTCTAGAGGACCTTGACCAGCAAAAATAAGGCGAATTTCTGGGGCATGTTTAGCTAGTTGCATTGCTTTGAATAAAGTTTGTTGCTGTTTTTCATGCGAAAAGCGTCCAATACACAAAATGGTGAAGGGATGCCCGACTTCTTCTTTGTGTGGATTTTGAATAAACTTTTCACTAATTCCATTTGAGACCACAAAAAGCTTTTGCTTGAAGTGATGTTGTCTTAACCATTTTGCTACCTTAGGTGTAGGAACCTGCAAGGCATCACAATTTCTGAATGACTTGACCTTGAAGAAAGTCATAAAGCACCAGTTGCCAAATTTATTGTCCAAGATCGGCACGGAAGCAGTGATGTTTTGCGGATAAATGTGAAAGGTTCCGGTCACTGGTTTAGCCTGTTTTTTAGCAAGCTTTGTTGCTCGCCAGGAAACAGGAAAAGGTGTTTCAACTTGAACAATATCTGCCCAGCTGATCGCTTTTTTTAATGTTTTGTTGATTGGCTTGGCAAAATGGAACCCCTGCTTTTTAATCAAGCCGTAGATAATAGGAATGTAAATTTTTAGTTCAGGCACAGAGTAATCGGCATCTTTTCCAGTAGAAAGGATACGAACCTCTTGGCCCATTTTCTTGTATTCGTGAGCAAATTGTTGCGTCGAGATGCTCATACCATTACTTTGATTGAAATAATCGTCAATTACAATTAAGATTTTCATGATTTTCCCTAAGTGTGTTAATAGAAGAATTTCGCTATAATATAACCAATAGATATGGAGATAAAAAATGATCTTGGGTTTTCATAGGCGACAAGTTATTGCTAATATTAAAAGAAATGTAGCTAAAAAGCAATTTAATAGCAAGGCTGAGCTGCACGATCCGGTGCTTGATCAAGAGCAGACGAATAATATTGTAAATAAATATTGGAAGTATACTTCATCAATCGGCTATCGCATGATCAATCCGGTTATTCGAGGTATTTTTGCTGCGGCGTCGCAGATTCTGACTGGACGTTGCCAGATTGAAGGGTTAGAGAATTTGCCTGATACACCGATGGCTTTTGTTACGGGTAATCACTACAACCAGTTTGATGTCTTGCTGATGAAAAAGTTGGCGATGAAGAAAAACAAGAGAATGTTTATCGTGGTGGAGGCGAGTAATCTAGCGATGCCGCATCTGATTGGCTGGGCGGTGCGAAATTTTGATTCTTTGCCAATTGATAAAGATATGCATTATTTGAGTCGCGTTTTTCCGAAAAAGTTGAAAGAGACACTTAAGAAACCATGTTGGGTGTTGATCTATCCTGAAGAGGAGTTGTGGTTTAATTATCGTAAGCCGCGTCCATTAAAAAAGGGTGCATATTACTATGCGGCAAAGTTGAATCAACCAATTATTTCGACTTTTACAGAAATTAGAGCGACTTCGAGACGTGAAGTGTTTCATCGTGATTTTTATAAGACGAGAAAGATCTTGCATGTGTTGCCGACAATCTACCCTAATTCTGATTTGAAGTTGTCAGAAAATGTGAATCGGATGTGGCGTAAGGATTATGAGCAAAAGAAGGCAGCTTATGAGAAGTGCTATGGTAAAAAGTTGACTGATGAATTTAGCTATGATGATATTGCTGGGTATGCACCGAAGAAGTAATGATACGTTAGGATATTTTGATCCTAGCGTATTTTTTAGTAAATTTTGAATAAAATAACAGCAATCAGAGCGTAATATAGTTGTCGGTGAAAGCGTATATATGAATAGATAAGAAGGCAACATCATGTTTGAAAACAATAACAGAGTGGATCGCTTCGCGATTCGTAAATTAACCGTTTGTGTAGCTAGTGTTTTAATCGATGTATGTTTTTTTAGAGGTAATGTGAATGTTGTTAGCGCTGATCCGATTGGTGGGGATGCGCAGACGGAGCAGTCGGTTAAAACAGAGAAACAAACAAAGCCTGTAGTAGAGGCAGGGACTGATGGAGGAACTGAGGCTGGTTCTGATAGGGATGTAGGTGCAGTAGTTGAGTCTGATAATTCAGGTGATGCCGAAGATGGTGCATCTAAAGGAAAAGGTTCGGATCATTTTGGGGATGCAAAGAAAGATGAGAATACTGCATCATCCGATGACAAACATCTAATTACTGATGGCAATAAGGCCAAAGAAAATGATGATGAAGCTAACGAAGACAAGAAGGAAGAACATGAGTCATCAGATAAGGGAGACTCCGGAGATAAACTAGCGGATAGTAAAATCATGGCTAGATTAGCTCGTGCCCCTAGGAGGGTGAAGGATCCTACTTTCCCTGAAAAATACATCTTGCATGATGGTTACAAGTGAATCACCGATTACATCTTCAAAGGTGGTAGTCAAAAGCCGGTAATCATCTTAGTTGACCCGTACGAACATAAAAAGGGTGATCCTTTAATTAACGACAAGCCAACGTTTGAGATATCAAAACCAGAAAAGAAGCCTGACGACAAACCAAAGACACCAGACAGGTCAAAGGTACCAGATAAGATAACTGTTCCTGATATCCCTGACGTTCCTGAACCAAATCCGGCTGTTGTAACTACAGATGAGCCTAAAGAACCAAAGGGCGAAAATGTAGATGAAACTTTAACCACTGGTGTAAAAGGCCAAGATGTAATCAAGACTAAGCAGAATAATCCAGTCAAACCAATGGCTCAAGACATAAAGCAGCCTAAGCAGCCAGTCGTTCAAAAAGTTTCCCTAAACAATCTAAAAGCAACTTTGCCTCAAACAGGTGAACGTAGCTCAATTTTGTTGAGCGTGCTCGGCAGATTAGTTGCATTAACTGGTTTGCTTTATCTTGATAAGGACAGAAAGAATAAGAAAGCTTAATAAACAAAAAGACGAGAAATACTAAAAAGAAATCTCGTCTTTTTTGATGCTCTTAAAATTTTTATTACTTAACGTTCAAAATATCTTCCTTAGCATGAATCAAACGCGTGATGAAAGCACAGTATGGAGTGGCAACACTATGCTTCAAGCCCTTGCGCCAAACGGCACCGTCAATATAGTCGATCTCAGTTGGACGCTTGTTTTGAACCAAATCCTGATGCATTGAAGGGTAGTGTGGCGTATCAAACAAACTTTCAACGTGTTCAATAACTTCTTTGCGATCTAAGTTGACGCCCTCGTATTGAGCAACATCCGCAAATTCTTGTACGATATTTCTAGTCAACTCGTCAGCTTCCTTAGTGTGACCAAATTGCTTGCAATCAGCATCAAGCAAAGCACAAAGAGCATTAACCACGCCGTTAACACAAGCTTTACGCCAGATAGAATACATGACGTTTTCACTGTAACTAGCATTCAAACCAGCATCAGTCAAAATCTTAACGATCTTTTGCGTCTCGTCTTTGCCTTTTGGATCAAGGCATTGGATTTCGACGTTACCATTGTCATTGGCGAAAGTAATGTGGCCAGGAGCCGTCATCATTGATGCCCACATCGTGACACCCATAATGATGTGATCGCGAGTGACAAATCTCTCTAGCACATCTTCGTGACCTAAGCCATTAAGCAAGCAGAGCACATAAGTATCTTTGCTAATGACTGGCTTCAGACTGTTTAACATATTTTCTAACTGCATTGACTTGGTAAAGACGATTAACAGATCAACGCTTTCATATTGCTCATCGATTTCTTCAGGACGGTAAATTGGCATCTTTTCCGCAATTTCTTCGTCCTTAACTCTAGTGACCACGCCATTTTCACGGATAGCGGCAATATTTCTGTCCCAAGTATCGATTAAAGTAACGTCATTTCCAGCCTTCTTTAAATGCCAGCCGAATTTTGAACCCATTGCGCCAGCACCGGCAATTGCAATTCTCATATTTTAAGCCTCCTGTATAATTAGTAATCGCTTTCAGCATAAGCTAAAACTGATGACTTAGCAATTAAAATGAGTCAATAACGTTCTTTTTAAATATCAATATTTAACTTGTTAGAGCAATAGAAAAACTATAAAATGACATGTGAAAACGCATTTATGGAGAGAAGGATGCAATATGAAGAACTACTTAAGTATTGATATCGGCGGTACAAATGTAAAATATGCTGAACTTGATAATGCCGGTCAGATTATTAAAAAAGAAAAAGTAAATACTATTCATGATAAGGAAAAATTCCTAGCTGAGATTGATCAAATTGTTGTCAAATGCGTAGATAAAGGCGTTAAAGGAATAGCCTTTTGTGCACCTGGTAAGATTGCTAAAACCGAGATTCACTTTGGTGGTGCTTTGCCATTCCTAGACGGCGTTGATTTTGCTAAAAGATATAAGAAATATAATTTGCCTATAGCCGTAATTAATGATGGTAAGGCCAGTGTTTTAGCTGAAAATTGGCTTGGTAGCCTGAAAGATATGAAGAATTGTGCTTCAATTACGTTAGGTACAGGTCTTGGTGGTGGTATCATCGTTAATGGTAAATTGCTAAATGGTGCTCACTTTCAGGCCGGTGAAGTAAGTTTCCTTAATCTAGATGTAAATGCCAAAGGCTTTGACGGCTTCTCTGGTACACTCGGTTCAGCCGTGGGCATGATTAGCAAGATTAATAAAGCTTTAGGTAATAAAGATGAAACCGATGGCTTAGTTGCTTTTAAGGCGATCAATGATGGGGATGAAACTGCACTAAAGATTTTCCATGAATTTTGTCACATAGTAGCAGTCGTCATTCTGAACATGCAGGCCGTTGTTGACCTTGATGTAATTGCGATTGGTGGCGGTATTTCAGCTCAACCAATCGTTGTTAAGGGAATCAATGAAGCATATGATAAACTACTTAATGATAATCCATTGGTCAAGAATACCTTCACTAGACCAGAAATTGTAGATACTAAGTTCAAGAACAACGCCAACCTTTATGGTGCTTTGTACAACTTATTGATTCATGTTAATGGTGAGAAATTATAATGGCAGAAAACAAACAGATAAAGCTGCATGAGATAGTAGTACCAACTAGTCCGTTACCAGTTTGGTACTTTATTTTTAATACGGATACGGGTGTGCCCAAGTATGTTGCACCGCACTGGCATAGAGGGATTGAATTAAGTTATACCCTTGATGGCCGAATTACAGACTTTATAATTGCTGGTAAACATTTTGATACTCAAATGGGACAGATCTTGGTGGTAAATACTCAAGTAATTCATAGTGTTGATTCCACGATTAAAAAGAGTAGTAAAGCACTATCAATCATTTTCCCATTTGATTATGTAGCCAATTTATATCCTGAAATAAACCATCAAGAAATTGATATTAATTATCCCGAAAAGCTAAATAATGATCAAAAATTGGCATATTCCAATTTGCAGGGCTTACTGACACAATTCTACTGGTTAGCCTCATCAACCCAGCCACTAAAGAATCTTAAAATGCAACAGATTGTTGATGAAGTACTTTTGCTACTATTTGAAAGATTCACCAAGGAGAAACCACCTGAAAGTGAAATGGGGCAACGCAAGGTCTACGTAATTAATCGATTGCAGTTTATCACGCAGTATGTAAATAACCACTATCAAGAAAAACTCACGCTTGATTCAATTGCTAAGAAATGCAATGTCTCCAAGGAATATCTGTCGCGCTTTTTCAAAAAGCAGATGGAAATCACGGTTGACACCTATATCAATAATGTTAGAGCGCAACGTGCTTATTTTGAGCTGAAGAATACTAGTCATAATTTGACCCAGATTGCGATGAATAATGGCTTCTCTGGCGTTCGTACAATGAATCGAGCTTTTGATAAGCTTTATGGTAAAACTGCATCCCAAATTAAACGAAATTTCAAAAATTAGCATAAAAAGAGATCAATTAACGCCATTTTAAGGCTAAGATTGATCTTTTTTTATTATAAAATCACAGTTATGATGTAAACGTATTCATTTAGGAGGGTAAAAATTATGGTTGATCAAAAAGTTTTAGATGCAGTCAATGAAATGAGAACTAGTTGGAAGGCTAGCGATGATAAGCGTGATAGCGGCTTGCCACATGACATTCCAGAAGTGAAGAGAATTGATGATCTTCAATATGGTGAAGATCCTAAGTGGAACTTGCTTGACCTTTATCTACCTAAGAATGTAGAAGGAAAAATTCCAGTAATCATTAACATCCATGGTGGTGGCTGGGTTTACGGTACAAAAGAAACTTATCAATTTTATGGCTTAGGAATGGCTAAGCGCGGCTTTGCTTTTGTTAACCCTAACTACAAGCTTGGACCTGAAGTAAGCTTCCCTAAGGAGCTTGATCAAGTAAACGAATATATTTACTGGGTTGCTGATCATGCTGATGAGTATAACCTTGATAAGAACAATGTTTTCTTAATTGGGGACTCAGCTGGTGGCCAAATGGCAGAACAATATACCGCTATTTTAACTAACCCAGAATATCGTGAAAAATTTGGTTATAAGTTAACTGACTTAAAGTTCAGAGCTGTTGCCTTGAATAGTCCAGCCACCTTTATGTTAGACAAGGGCATGATAGCTGGTGGTACATTAGCTTACTTCAAGCCAGATGTAATGGATGAAAAGAATCGTGATTTGCTTAATGTTGAAAAATACATTACTGAAGATTTCTTACCAACCTTTATAAGTACCGCAAATCAAGACTTCATTCATGATTGTGCTGTTCGTTTAGACGGATTTTTAAGAGCAAAAGGAATCGAAGTAATTCAAAAGTCCTGGGGTGATGAAAAGCATCCAGAACCACATGTCTTCTTGATTAATCAAAAAGATGAGTTAGCTAAAGACGCTAATGATGAAGAGGCAGCATTCTTCAAGAAGCACATCAACAAATAGTCATTTTTCGATAGGAGGAAAGAAAAATGAAAAAAGCTAAAAGAACGCAAGATCATTTGATTTTCAAAATTTCATTACTATCAATATCCATCTTCTTGATGATGGCACCGGCAATTTCACCAGCTTTACCACTTATGTATCATGCCTTTCCAGGCGTGGATCAAGCTGGGGTTGAAACTTTAGCCACTATTCCTAATATTGGTATCGTAATCGGGTTGCTAATCAGTCCATTTCTGATTCGCTTCATTGGTGAAAAAGCTACGATTTTAACTGGTTTGGTTGTCACCTTGCTTAGTGGTACTTTTCCAATGTACGCTACTGCCTATACACCAATCTTAATTTCACGTTTCTTGATTGGTGCTGGTATCGGTTTGTTCAACTCATTAGCCGTAAGCTTGATTCCACAATTTTATGGCGATGATGAAGAAGAATTGGCTACGATGGTCGGTTACCAAAACGTAGTGGGTGGCTTAGGTGCCGCAATTGCTTCATTTTTGATTAGTTACTTGATCACCATTTCCTGGCATGCAGCCTTTGCCATTTACTTCTTAGTAATTCCCGTATTAATTCTCTTCACCATCTTTGTGCCACTTCCTCGTGAAAAAGTAGATGAAAATAATCAAAAGAAGGCTAGACCAAAGCAAACAGTTAATAAGAAAGTAATCATGATTGCCATCTTTATGTTCTTCATCTTCTTATTTTACATGCCAATGAGTTTTAAGATTCCAGCATTTGTAGTTGAAGAAAAATTAGGTACAGTTAGTGAACTTTCATTATTAACAGGTATTTTGAACCTGGTAAGTATTCCTGTTGGTGCTTCATTTGGTTTCTTCTTTAAGAGATTGCACGATAAGATTTTCCCAATTGGCTTTTTAATTGTAGCTATTGGCTTCTTAGTTATCGCAATGTCAGTCAACTTTGTCATGCTTACAATAGGAAGTTTAATTTTAGGTATTGGTTTCGGTCTTTCAGTTCCATATATGTACAACTGGCTTGATTGGAGTGCACCAAAGAACTCAGTCAACTTGGCTACAACTATCGTGTTAGTTTTGGTAAACGTAGGGTGTGCTATCTCACCAATGGTTTTAAATGCAATTACTTCAAGTGCTAAGATGTGTTTGCTTGTTTCGGCCATCTTCTTTGGTTGCTTTACAATTTACGCATTTATTCACTATTTAAGAGTTCACAAGAATTAATATTTAGAAGGCTGGATTATGGAATATACGCAAGAAATGAAAGACTTAATTACTAAGTTTAGAGCTGAATGGAAAAAGCACGATGACGAAAGAGATGAAGGCCTGTCAACTGAGATTCCAGAAGTGATCCGTCATAATGACATTAGCTATGGTCCTTACGGTAAATATAATTTGCTTGATTTGAATTTGCCCAAAAATTATTCAGGCAAATTGCCAGTAATCATCAATATTCACGGTGGTGGTTTCTTCTATGGCAGCAAAGAAACGTATCAATTCTACTGTATTTTTTTGGCTAAACAAGGTTTTGCCGTAGTAAACTTCAATTATCGTTTGGCTCCTGAGTATCAATTTCCAGCAAATATTGAAGACATTGATCACGTATACAATTGGCTTTTTACTAATGCGGAAAAGTATAATTTTGATTTGAACAACGTCTTCTTAATGGGTGACTCAGCTGGTGGTCAAATGGTAACGCAAATGAGTGCTATCTATACTAACCCTGAATATCGTCACATGTTTGGCTTGAGAAATCCTGACTTTACGATCAGAGCAGGGGCTACTAACTGTGGTGGCTTTATTACTGAGAATTATCATAAGATTCCTAAAGAGCCAGAATTGTTGTATGTGGCAAATTTGTATTTCTCAACCCACCAAGATAATGCCATAGTTGATCTAACAAAGGTTGAAAACTATATTACTAATCAAATGTTGCCACTGTATGTAATGACAACAAATAAGGACTTTATCCGTGAACAATCTGTCGAACTAGACAAGTTTTTAACGGAACATCATATTAAACATGAATTTCATGATTATGGTGATGATCAACATGAGCGTCAACATGTTTTTCATATTAATCAGAAAGATGAATTAGCTAAAAAATGCAATCTTGATGAAATCAGATTTTTCAAGGAACATATGGCCTAAAATAATTTCCATAAAAACCATCTTAGTTAGTCTAGGATGGTTTTTGTATGCAATGAAATAGTTTATAATTATAGATGAAAAATTAATAATAGGAGGGATCTATTATGAGGAAGAGATATTTGTTTTTGATGTCATTAGTTGCATTTTTTAGCATTTTCTTTGTAGGGATGCAAAGTCAAAATGTTTATGCAGCTAGTCAATATGGCATTGCTCGT
>CALXUL010000370.1 GCA_944391635.1 uncultured Clostridia bacterium
GAAGGCAATCCATGATGAGCGGACAACTACTACTGTTACCAGCTTAGCAGCAGCTCAGCGGGTGAATGAACTTGCCCGGATGCTGTCAGGCGAAAAGGTAACCAAGTTGACGAAGGAACATGCCCAAGAGTTGTTGCAGATGGCTCACCCGAAAGACAAAGCATGAGTTAAAAAGCAGCCCCCGCCGCTAACTGTCATGGTTAGCGGCGGGGGCTGTTTAAATGAGAGAAAATTAATCGAGGTGGGCAATGTAGCGCACTTGGTTGAAACGGACCATATAGCTGGCGTGATCGGTTTTGACCAGGTAGCGGCCGGCCCGAAGCGGCTTAATCCGCCCGCGGACGTTTTCAACCCGTCCGGCGTCACTGGCGGGGAGTAGCTGGAGAAAGACGGTGTAGTCCTGCTGGATTGCCGTCTGGATAAATTGTTGCCGTTGCCGAGCTGACTGGGGATTAAGCAGACGAACCGCCGGAGCAGTATTAAGTGGTTCGTCATCAAATAACTGGCCAACTACCCGGGTCAGTAGCGGCGCTTTATTTAATAGTGAATGTGCTTTGACTTCTTGCATGGTGTCACCTTCCGAACGTTTGTTTGTGAATCCATTATACGAACAACTGTTCAGAAAAGCAAGCATTAATTTTGTCCGTAGTGATTGCTAGATTTAGTTGATTTTGTTAGCAAGGTAGTGCATTATAGTAGTAATACGTTAATTTTTGATAGGAGTTGCAAGATGGCAAATCGAGGAATGTTAATTGTCCTGTCTGGTCCCTCTGGTGTTGGTAAGGGAACGGTGCGGAAAGCAATTTTTGATTCAAATGATAATGATTTTCAATACTCTGTTTCAATGACCACGCGTAAGCCTCGTCCGGGTGAAGTGAACGGAGTTGATTACTACTTTGTTTCGAAGGAAGAGTTTGAACACCATATTCAAACCGGTGGGATGCTTGAGTATGCAAAGTATGTTGACAACTATTACGGAACCCCCTTAAAATATGTTAATGAAACTTTGGATTCAGGAAAGGATGTTTTCCTGGAAATTGAAGTGAACGGTGCGATGCAGGTTCGCTCGAAGGTTCCCGATGGTGTCTTTATTTTTCTGACCCCACCGGACCTGGACGAACTCAAGCAGCGCTTGATTCACCGCGGAACTGATAGCATGGAAGTGATTAACAAGCGGATTCATAAGGCCTTTGGGGAAATCCAAATGATGCAGAATTATGATTACGCCGTTGTGAACGATGAAGTGCCAAATGCGGTGGCTAAAATTAAGGACATTATTCGGACGGAGCGGTTACGGGTTCCCCGGGTAATGCCACGGTATCTTGATATGTTAGGAGATTCAGAAAAATGATTCTTTATCCATCAGTCGATGAATTGCTCAAGCGGATTGATTCCCGTTATTCATTAGTTATGCTGGCTAGCAAGCGTGCCCATGAGCTTGATAACGGTGCGGCACCTTTGCTGGAACACTATGAGTCGAGCAAGTCAGTTGGGAATGCTCTTGAAGAAATTTTGGCAGACAAGGTGACGATTGATCCTGACCACACGGAAGATTTGCAAGACTAGTAATTAAATAGTTGGCATGGACTCTGGTATTTGCTTGGCCGAATACCAGAGCCTTTTTAGTTTTACCAGGGGGGGCGGAAACGACTGTCTCGCATGATTGACCTTGTAAATGCTATAATCAGGTAATAAGAAGAACGATGGGGTGAAATGATGGCAAGGATAACGGTTTATTTGACGGGAAGCATCGCGGCTTATAAGGGCGTGGAAGTAGTTAGGGGGCTGCAAAAGAAGGGCCACCAGGTGCGGACAGTGATGACGACGGCGGCCAGTCGCCTAGTAACGCCAACGACCTTGGCAGCACTTACCAAGCAGCCGGTGCTAACCTCGCTTTGGGAAAATGCGGACCCGATTCCCCACATCGAACTAGCAGACTGGACAGAGCTGGCACTGGTCGTTCCGGCGTCAGCTGATATTCTGGCGAAGATGGCTACGGGGCTGGCCGATGATGCCGCTTCGACGACCCTCCTGGCGACCAGTGCCCCAAAGGTGGTCGTGCCGACAATGAATAGCCATATGTGGCAGGCTCCCGCGACCCAGCGGAACCTCCGTCAGCTAAAAAGCGACGGGGTAACGGTCATTAGCCCGGTTGATGGAATCCTTGCCGAGGGCTATGCCGGGAAGGGGCGGATGCCTGAACCGGCAGCAATCGTTGACCAGGTCCATACCCTGCTCACCAGTTCCACTAGCCTGGCCGGTAAGCAGTTAGTGGTTACAGCAGGGGGGACCCGTGAACCGATTGATCCGGTTCGCTTCATTGGCAACCGATCCTCAGGTAAGATGGGGATCGCCATTGCAGAGGCCGCCGCTGCTGCTGGTGCCCAGGTGACCCTGATCACGGGACAGGTTAGTGTTGCTCTGCCGACTTCTCCGCGGGTGCACAACCTTAAAGTTGAAACGACGGAAGAATTGCTCCAGGCAGTGCAAACTAGCTTTAGCGCCGCTGATATCTTGGTAATGGCTGCGGCAGTTGCCGACTACCGGCCCCGGCAAACCGCTGACCAGAAAGTTAAGAAAACAGCAGGGCATGACAATTGGCAGCTTGATTTGACAGAAACCCCGGATGTTTTAAAAACCGTCGCACGCAGTAAACGGCCAGGGCAGCTTGTTGTTGGTTTTGCAGCGGAAACTCAGCAGCTGCTTGCCAATGCCCAGCGCAAGTTAGCAGTAAAAGGGGCGGACATGATTGTCGCCAATAGCGTGGCGGGCGCCCAGGGAGCCTTTGGGAGCGATGACGACCAGGTAACCCTCCTTCAAGCCGGGCACCAGCCGGAACAGTGGCCGTTGATGAAGAAGACCGCGGTCGCCGCACGCTTGGTAGCGACCTTAGCACAGAAGATGGAATCAGGTGATTAAATGGTGGAATTGGCGCAGGTGGTAGTCGACGTTCCGACGATGCAGACTAACCGGCCATATACATATCAGGTACCAGTACTGCTGGAGCGGCAGTTACAAGTTGGGACCCGGGTGGTGGTGCCCTTTGGCAATGGTCATCGGCAGGTCCAGGGCTTCGTCGTTGGCTTCACCGACGGTACTGACTACCAGGGGAAGTTAAAACCAATCCAGTCGGTTATGGACCTTCAGCCAGTAGTGAATGCGGAATTACTGACCCTTAGCAAGTGGCTGGCGGACCAGACCTACTCCTTTTGGATTGCCTGCCTCTACACGATGCTGCCTAACCTCCTTAAAGGGAAGGCTCACCGCATCGTCCGGGTCGTGGATGAGCTTGACGAGCAGGACTACTACGATCTCTTTGCTGGCCGTGACTTTCGCGACTACGCTGATTTTGAGAATCAACCAGAGGCCATCGTCCGCTTATTGAAGCTGAAAAAAGCGGGGAAGGTGCGGTTTGACTACCAGGTCGAAAATCGGGCCAAGGCTAAAACAATTACCGGAATTCGGCCCCAATTCGACTTTGAGGCCCTTGAAGAAGCCCGGGCTTCGCTTCACCCGAATGCGCATGCCCAAAATCGCTTGCTTTCCTATTTGCAAAGCATTATCGGGCAGACGGTCGTGCAAAAACGGGCGGAGCAGCAAACGGGAATTTCCGCCGCTACCTTTAATCAGG